>JBKJLJ010000894.1:0-5116 GCA_046597015.1 Bryobacteraceae bacterium | reverse complement strand
TGCCGTAACCCGTTCCAATTGAGGTTAGTCAGGAGGCATTTTCCCGACTAGACAAATTCTCTCGCTGGCAAGCGCCGGTTCGGCGCTAGGATACATCGCCTCGATATCGACTACTGGTAGGAATTGGCTTTCTCTAAGCCCAACAACGGGCAGCACTCCCGCGAATATGGTGGTCTCGGTGAGTACGCCAGGCCTCTCCCCGGGGTCCTATATTGGTACGGTCACAGTCGCCGCTCCCTGCGGCCGCAGACCATACCGATCGTTCTGGTAGTGAATCCTGCAAACGGACCAACGATATCATCGGTGGTTAATGGGGCAAGTTTCAGCGCGGAGTGACAACAGGTAGTTGGGCTACGATCCTCGGGACGAATTTAGGAGGGGGTGCGGAGGGAGGAATTATAAGGCCGCGGCGCGCCGCAAATTTGCGTCTTCGGCTTTGTAGACAACACCCATGCCTCCCTCACCGCGTTCTTTCAGGACTCGGTAGGAGGAAAGAGTCTGGCCGCTCATTGGGATTTTTGACGCTGTTGGATGACGCTAAGCAGTTGCTGGAACCGTGGGTTGGTCCGGAGATTGGCGAGAAGCGGGTCGCGTTGGAACCAGGCGACGCGCTCGTCACCGTTGCGGACGGCGAGCTCTAGCCATTCGATGGCTCTGGGTTGGTCACCGAGGATGGCGTAAAACTCAGCCGCCAGGATATTCCATTGGACGAATTGGGCGAATTTCAGGACTTCGGAATCCATCATGGCGAGCGCCTTGGTTCGCTGGCCCTGGAGAGCCAACAGGAGGGCGCGTAGGAGGCGGACGATGTAGCTGCCGCGGTTGGATTCCCTGAACTTGTCGAGAGTAGCCGCAGCGGTGGCGAGCTCGCCTTGGTCGAGTTGGATGAACGCCGCCACCGTTAGACCATGGAAGTTCTCGCGGTCCTGGTCCAGAACACGATCGATTTCCTGGAGGGCGGCTTTATACTGGCCTTGTTGGCGGAGAGCATCGGCGATGTGAACGCGAGCGACGAAGAAGAGGGGCTCGCGGGCCAGGACTCCATTCAAGAGCTGGATGGCTTCGGTGTAACTGCCGGATAACAAGTGGAATCGGGAAAGCCAGACGGGGCCACTGTTATGGTCTGGGTCCAGGCGCAACGCCATTTTCGCCGCGGAGGGGATGAGATGCTTCCTTCCCTGATGATAGTAAGCGGCGGCCAGGGTGCCATAGGAAACCGCAAGGCTGTGTTGTCTAATCATCTGCTGCGCTTCCGCTTCGGCGCGAAGTAAAAGCGCGGAATCGTTGGAAAGGCCGGCTTCGATGAGCAGTAGGTGGGTAAGAGTATAGAAGCTGATGGCTTCGACGAACTGGGGGTCGAGCGCAATGGCGTGTTCCAGGAGTTCGCGGGCGCGGAGAACGTCAAACTGCAGTCTCAACGAGACGTTCGCGCGTTCGAAGTCGGAATTCGCCTGCTGTTTGGGCGAAGGATTCCGGGCGGTCATGGGGTTTTTCGGCGGCGCGGCGGGGCGGTCGTACCGGGTCCAGGCGAAGTAGGCCGCGGAGGCCGCGGCGAATCCGGTCGAACCCCAGAACCAATAACGCCTTGTGGCGGGCGGCGAGGAGCCGAGGGGTGCTCCGCTTGCCAGGGCGGCGAGATTAGTAGCAAGGTCCGCCATGTGCTGGAAGCGCTCGACGGGTCGCTTGGCAAGAGCTTTGGCGAGGATTCTATCCAACTCGACAGGCAGGCCGCTGCGCAGGGAGGTCACAGGTTCCGGCCGCGTATGCACGATGCCGTATGCCAAGGCCGCATCGTTATCACCGGCGAAGGGTAGGCGGCCGGTAAGCATTTCATGAAGGGTGACGCCGAGTGACCATATGTCGGTTCTTCGATCGGCGATTTCGCCGGTTACTTGTTCGGGCGACATATAGGCCGGAGTGCCGATCGAAGAGCCAGTTTTTGTGAGGCGCGTGCGATCGCCGACGTGGGCGAGCCCAAAGTCCATGATTTTGACTTGGCCTTGCGGCGTGATCATGACGTTGGCCGGTTTGATATCGCGGTGGACAACACCCTTTTCATGGGCGTGTTGAAGCCCTTGGCAGGCCTGGATGGCGATAGCGAGGGCTTCGTTTAGCGGGAGAGGACGTTGAGCGATTCTGTCTTTGAGTGTGACGCCTTCCAGGAACTCCATCGCGATAAAGGGGTGGGCTTCATCGATCTCATGAATGGTGCAGATGTTGACGTGGTTAAGGGCGGCGGCGGCTTGGGCTTCGCGGAGGAAGCGGTCTTTGTGTTCGGTGAGATGGGCGGGGAGAAGCTTCAGCGCGACAGTGCGGAGGAGCTTTTTGTCCTCGGCTTTGTAGACAATACCCATCCCGCCCTCACCGACTCTTTCGAGAATTCGATAATGGCTGATCGTGGCTCCAGTCACTTATTGATGCCCCGGTATGGATGCTCCGGCAAATCCGAATCCACTGTAGATCCTTCAAGAACTGAACCCGCACCGCGGAGGACTTCGCCTATTAGACCAGTTTTTGGCAGTTCAGTCAGATTCTCCACCACGTAGCCCGCCCGTTTTCAAGCAGCCCGCCGGTAACCACGTAGGCGAGAGATACCCCAGTACGCCCACCTCCGAAAATGGGGACCTGGTTAGCACCCGGAAAAATTCGCTCCGCCAGGATTCTCCAAACGAGAGTCCGGATGGGCGTCCTTCCCGGGGACTCACCGGGATCTACTGGCAGCCCAGGGACTCCAGCTTCCTACTCGCGTAGCGATTGTTACCTGCACGGATGTCCGTGCGGACATTAACTGAATAGACCCATGCGGTCGAGCCGCGTGTCGCGGGCCTTGTACACTTCGCCCATGCCGCCGGCGCCGAAGGGCGCGGTGATTTCGTAAGGGCTGAGGCGTGTACCCGGGTCGAATGGCACGGGTAGTCTCAGTTTATCGGAGCAGGAAGGGACATAATCTGAAGAGGCCGGCTACGCCAGGCGATCGTTGATCCTCCCATGTAGACGGTGCCTCGTCCGCAATCCGCACGTGTATCCCCGGTGATTTCATGGCTTCGGGCTGCATGGTTACTTGGGCAGGAGGGTGGTCCAGTCGGTGAGGACCTGGGCATTGAGAATTTCCGTTTGGTCGGTTTCCAGAAGCAGGAGGCGCTTGCCATCGCGAGAAGCGGCGCCTGTTGTTGCACCGCCTCTCTGAGAAGTACTCCAGGGGCGAATGAGTTTGGGTTCTCCGAGTCCTCGGTCCCGCGAGATCGGGAAGGCCAGGAGGTTCTTGTCGGCATCCGCATAGAGTATGCGCCCGTCTGCGCTGAAAAATGGGTGATTGATAAACTGCCCCGCCTTGCCCTTGAAGCGATTCGTGGGCTCGGCGGTCGGGGGATAGGCTTGCACCGCAAGTCCGCCACCTGAGAACGTTCCCCAGGCCAATGCACGGCCATCGAGCGAGAGAGTCGCTAATCCACGGCCTTGCGCGAGCGGTTCCAACTTTCGGGGTGGCGATGCCTGCAGATCCAGGCGGCTGAGTGAGTTTAATCCGGTTTGAACCAGCAGGTAGCGGCCCTCGGGTGAGACTCCTGAGAGGTAAAAGTTAGAAAGGATGCGATCTTCCGATCCAGATTTCCAGATCAACTCCGGCGGCGTCGAATTGTCGAGGAAGTGGCGCTTGATCTCCCTGCCGCTGGGATTGGAGGAGATGTAAAAAACGGATTTGCCATCGTGCGCCCAGCGTGCGGAGGTTTCCGGATCCGGCGCATTCGAGATCCGGTCGCCTACTCCTGTTTTGCTATCGAGGATCCAGATATGGGAATCGGGATCGGCCACTTCCGCGGCAATTTTGGATTCATCCGGGGACAGGGAGAGAGAGATGTAGTTTCGGTTTTCGGCAACCTTGGCGAGCAAATTACCCTCCAGATCCACCCAATTGAGGCGCCAAATCGGCAGGCTGCCCGTGTTGAGGGCCCACGCCATCACTCCTCCGCCACCGACTGAAAATCGCACATAGTAGGCTGGAGGCGGAGGTGATGAAAGCCCTTGCGTCAGCTTCACGGGCGGGGAGAGGAGGTCGCCGGTCCTGGGGTCGACAGGCGCGGTCTGCAAGATCCGGCTACTCTGCAGTTCACGCTCACCGGCAAGGTAGAAGACATTCCATTTGCCGTTGGCGGGGTGTCTGGCAAACTCCACTCTCTGATGAGTGAGGAACGACGGAACGACGGAAGAAGAGTTCAAAGCCGCGCGAAACAGGCGCATGCCCTCGCCACGATCCTGCAGGAATACGAAACCATCCCCCTCCGGCAGGAAGACCGGTTCCGCGGGTGGCGAGTCTGACTTGGATTCGATGGTGAGGTCTTTTATGGTTGCGGAGCGCAAATCATAGGTCTTGAGCTTGCCGTGTGAGCCCAGCAAGATGGTGCCGTCGTTGGCGCCGCCTCGCCAGGAGGCGCCCCGGTAATTCTGCACCTCCATCAGGTCTCGCGGAGGGGAGCCGTCCAGACGGAACACACGCAAGCGATTGGCCGAACTGAAACCGATTGCAGTGGAGTCCTCTGACCAGAAGGCCGATAGCGTGCCGGCGGTTCCCGGAAGAGTCAGCCAATTGGGGCTTTCCAGACGACGCACCTGGAACTCACCATCTCCAATCTTCAGCAGCCACCTGCCGTCAGGGCTGACACGGATCCACGAGCCAGGAGCTCCTGCGATGGTGAAGTGGCTGGCGGGTCTCTCCAATGGGGTGGCGCGCGGCCAGAGGATGGAGATGCCCAGAGCGAGGAGGAGGGCCGCGGCGAGACCCATCCAAAGTGTGGGGCGGGTGGCTGGTTTCGAGGATTCCGGCGGAGCGGGGTTGGCGAGGTAGTCCTCGATGGCGATGCGAGCTTCGCTGATGTCCTTGTAGCGGTGTTTGAAATTGCGGTCGAGACAGCGGGCGAGGAGTTGCTGGATGGGGGGCGGGGCCTGGGGGATGGCGAAGTCGATGGGGTCTTTGAGTACGGATGCGAGGGTGTGGGAGACGGTTTCGCCATCGAAGAGTTTTTTGCCGGTGAGGAGTTCGTGGAGGACGACGCCGAAGGCCCAGATATCGGCGCGTTTGTCGACGGTTTTGCCGGCGGCTTGTTCGGGGGACATGTAGCCG
>JBKJLJ010000766.1:0-4635 GCA_046597015.1 Bryobacteraceae bacterium | reverse complement strand
GTTGGTGATGACCCCGACGTTGGCTGTTACTCCCCGCAGTTCTACCTCTTCCATCCGTTCGGTGGAGAAATTAACGGCGACCTGACGGTTGGTTTCGATGCCGACCTCGCGCAAAAGTTTTGACTCGCTCTTCAAAAAGTTGAACTCCTCCCGGGTCAGTTGGGGGTTCCGGCGCTGCATTTCGAGGAATTTCTTCGGGTCCCATTGGCCGATCATCACCATCCGGCGAACGCGAAACCCGTCTACGCCCATGTCGGCCACCTGCGTGCCGATGTAGTCGTCCATGCCCCGGATCACGCTCATGACCGAGATTAGGGTGGTGGTGGCCAGGATGATTCCCAACAGGGTGAGGAAGCTGCGGAGTTTGCTGCTTCGCAGGGAGCGGAATGCGACACGGGCCGCCTCCGCAAACGAAGCGTTGTTAGTTTTCGCCATCAGGTCGAAAGGGAAGACGATCCCCAACGTCTATTTGTTCCCGTAAGTTTCCAGCCATTCGAGGATCGCCGCGTCGAGCCAAAACCGCGACCTTCCCTTGGCCAGGAAGGCAACATGCCCGCCGTGCCGGGGAGCCACCAATTCAATATTCGGGTTGGCGGCGATGGCGGGATGGGAATAGCTTTCGAACGGGACGAGCGGATCGTCCTGCGCGGTGATGAGCAGGGTCGGCGTTTGGATGGCACTGAGGAAGTTCTGGGCCGATTGGGTGGCATAGTAGTTGGGGGCATCGCCGAAGCCGAAGAACGGTGACGTGATGCGGTCGTCGAACTCGAACACGGTTCGAATGTTGTCGCGATCCGCGCGGTCCGCCAGAGGAGTGAAGACGTCAGGGTGTAAGCGGGCTCTTTCGCGCAGACGATCCCGCATGCGGCTGATGAAACGGCGCTGGTAGAGGACGCAACTCGGGTGGCCCAAGGACCGAACGCTGGCGCGCAGGTCGATCGGAGTGGACACGGCGATGGTCGCCGCCTGCGGCCCGCCCTCTGCCGTAAACTTCAGGACTACGTTGCCACCTAGAGAGTAGCCGACCAGGAGAATAGGCCCTTCCGCCCGGGACTGGATTTGACCGAGCAGGTAACGAAGGTCGCTTGTCAGCCCCGCGTGGTACAAGGTCTTGCACCAGGATTCGGTACCGCCACAGCCGCGAATGTTGACGCGATGAACCGCGTAGCCGGCTTCGAGGGCGCTGAAAGCCATGCTTTGCATGTAGCCCCCGTCGGAAGAGCCTTCGAGCCCGTGGACCAGCACCAACTCTCCGCGACAGGGTAACTTCGGGCGCTGCTCATGGACCAGAACAGCCACGTCCGGCTCGGTCTGATAACGGACCGCCCGGACGGGGTAGTTTTCCAGTTCTTTGTACCGCGGCCAAAAATTAGCGACGATAGTGGCCAGATGAGGATTCTGGATTAACGGTTGGAAGGGCAGCAAACTACCAGTTTAGTCGGTCGTTTCGCCGGAAGCGCGCTTGTTCAATTCTTCGGTAAAGATAATCGCCTCGGCGAGGTCTTTCATCGGCCGACGCAACCGGCGGCTTTCGTTCCGCAGTTGGAGGTAAGAGTCTTCCTCGGTGAGGCCGTGGCGCCGTTGCAGGATTCCTTTCGCTCGTTCAACCAGCTTCCGCTCTTCGAGCTTCCGCTTGACTTCAACGGTCTCCTCTTTGAGACGGACGTTCTCTTCGGCTAACTTATTCTTAAAGATGGCGCCGCCCATTTGTTCGCCGATAAAGGTAAGGAGCGAAATCTCCTCGGGCGAATGTTCGTGGCGGTCGCGGTGATGCACGTTGATAACGCCGATCAGGTCGCCGCTGGAGACAAGCGGCACCGAAAGGAACGCATCGTAAGTATCTTCCACCAAGGCCCGGAAACGCTTGAACCGCTTGTCCTGCGCAGCGTTTGACGAAAGGGCTACGACGGATTTGTGCTCGGCCACCCAACCCGTAATGCCTTCTCCCATCTTCATGCGAAGATTGCCAAGCTCGTGCGCGTGCGGAACTTGCGACGCGCAAAGAACGATCTCGCCGGCTTCTTTTTCAAAAAGATAAACCAAGCAAGCATCACAGTCCGTCACTTGGACAGTTAGTCCAACAATTTCTCCCAGCATCTCGTCAAGAGAAAGCTCGCTCGAAACGATATTGCTCACCCGATGCAGGAGTGATACTTGAGGAGTAGGGATCTCCATGCTGTTGGTTGCCACCTTCTCAGCCTAAGGGTCCCGACGGCACTGGTCCAATCGAAAAAGTTTATCAACCCTATGCTGCGAATTTCCTTATTCTTTATTTTTCTTGTGACCGCAGGGGTACGCAGCGGAGATGCCGCACAAACTGGAACGGGCGCAAAATATTCTTTCCTTCTCTTAAGCACTGAAACACTGGAACTTGTCTCCGATGCGGGGGAGCCCCAGGCCCGCCGGGCGCTGGCCCGAATGCAGCAAATGGAGCGATTGTTGGGACAAAGAAGGACCCATATCCGCGCCTATCTGTTTAAAGACGACCGTTGGTTCGGTGATTTGCGCCCCGTTCCAACGGCGCAGGGGTTCTATCAATCCGCGGCGGAGCGGGATTATCTGGCTGTCGTCGCCGGGCCCGAGGGATTGCGGGCGCTTTCGCACGAGTTTGTTCATGCCTCGCTCGAGCACACGACGGCCCGACGCCCGGTTTGGCTGGAAGAAGGCGTCGCGGAGTTTTATTCGACGGTTTCGCTCGAAAAGGATCGGTGGGTGGTGGGCCGGCCGATCGAGAATCATGTCCGGGCTCTCCGCCAAGTCGATTGGCTAAGCCCGCGGGAGCTTTTTGGGATCGGCAAAGACTCTTCGGTCTATAACGAAGGCAACCGCGTGGGCGTGTTCTACGCGCAGAGTTGGGCGTTCGTCCATTTCCTCTATACCCAGCCCGGCTATCGAGAAAAAATGGGAGAGTTCGCCGAACTGCTCGACGAGGGAGTTCCGGTGGAAGAGGCATGCTTGCGCGTCTTCCGGCGTTCGGCCCGGGATGTCCTGGAAGAAGCTCGGCAACGGTTACTGCGGGGACAGTTCCCGGTGGCGGAGTTGGCCGGGGAAGCGCTGGAGGCGCCGTTGGTTCGGGTGGATGCGGTTGGCGAAGAAGTGGTTGCCGAATTGGCGTTGGCGCGGGGGAAAGTTGCGTTGGCGAAAAGACTTTATCAACGTCAGGGGAGTGCCACCGCGCTGGGCATGCTGGCGCTGGCGCAGGGCGATCGAGAGTCTGCCGGGCGCTATTTCGACCAGGCGGCCGGCGAAGGAGCCCCCGATTCGACCCCGTATTTCGAGGCGGCGATGCTCCGCCGGGATGCGAAGCAGCCGTTCGAGCCGCTGTTACGGCAGGCTGTCGAACGAAATCCGCGGCACGCGGAGGCCTGGTTTCTACTCGGTCTGGAAGCCGCCAAGCGCGAACAGTGGGAAGATGCAGTGGAAGCCTACCAAAAGGCCACCGCCATCCTGCCGCGGCAGGCCAATTTTTGGCATGGGATGGCCATGGCCCTGCGCCGGGCCAGCCGTCCCGCCGAAGCCAGCCGGGCCGCCCTGAAATGCAAGATGGCGGCCAGCAACGCTGCGGAACGCGAGATGGCCGCCGCCCTAATCGCTCTCGTCTCCGCACCGGCACCCCGGTCGGCGGTTCGCGGGCCAGCCGTCATCATTCCCGACTCTTGGGAGGGGCTACGCGGCGACGCCGTCAGTGATGGGCTGTTCGAAGAGTTGGTCTGCGCTGATCCGGCTGTGATGAAGGTGGCTCCGGTAGGCGACCTTCGGGTTCTGCGGCCGAAGGAGATTCGGATCACCGGCGGTCCTACCGAACTCGCTTGCGGCTCGCAGCAGCGAAAGGTTCGGGTCGGGTACATCCAAGCCACTCGCGAGGTGGTCTCGGTAGAATTTCTGCCATAGCTTATGCTGGTGACTATGGAACCTTGGCTGGCGGGGAAACATGCCGATCTCGATCCGATCCGCCGGCTGCTCGCCTGTTCTCTCGAACACTGCCTGGCTGATCTCCGCAAGTGGACGCCGCAGGCCCCCACGGATGCCCAAGCCTTTCAACTGCGGCACATCGCCGGCTCAGTGGATCGTTTATGGACCTACGCCCGGGGTGGGATGCTTAGCTCCGCACAACTCGAGTTTCTAGAGGCGGAAGCGAGGGGCCTGGCGGACCGGGAGCCCTTGCTTGACTTAGTGGTGGAAACCTTTTCCCGGGTGACCCGCGAGATGCGCATGATGGAGGATATCGACTATCGGGACCCGCGCTACGTCGGGCGGCAGCGCGTCGAGGTGCCGTTGGGGCTACTCCTGGGCCACATTGCCGAGCACACCCAGCGCCATACCGGCCAGTTGATCACATTGGCGAAATGAAGTGGCTCTTTCTCTTGCTGGCGATTGGCCCTGGCGATACCTATCGCGAGTTTCCCGACGGGCGGGCCGTCCCGGCCGAGCAGCTCGCCGGTGCCTTGCGAGCGGAGAATGCAGGCGGCGAAACGTCGCTGGCGCTTCTGCGCTTGAAGAAAACGGAAGGGCCCGTGCGAGTGTTCTACGGGGCATCGGTCGTAGCGCCAAAGGGTAGCATTCAATCACCGCGGAGTGGGGCTACGCTGCGAGAGAATCCCGTCGTTCGGTTTGAAGCCGAGGGCGACGGGGAGC
>JBKJLJ010000137.1:0-9532 GCA_046597015.1 Bryobacteraceae bacterium | reverse complement strand
CGCCCTGCTCTTCAGCCAACTCGCTACCTGGGCACCCAACCCCGCCGTCCGCGACAAGATCCTCGTCGGCAACCCAACCCGCCTCTACGGCTTCCGGTAATTTCCTACCCCCTCCCTCTTCTTACATCACCCCCCCGCAACCGATAAGCCACATATCTCCGGGCTCCCCTCCACCGCCCGCGATCTCCTCCCTATGTGGCAGTCTTTCTATCCCGCACTCCTGGCGCTCTTCGGCCTCGCTAGCTTAGCGGGTGCCCAGTCCACGATCTCCACCGTCGCCGGAGGCGTCGGCGAAGGGCCCACGGCCACCTCCGTCGCTCTCCGCTCTCCTCGCGCCATCGCGGCTGACTCCGCCGGCTCGGTCTACATCGCCGACACCGAAAGCCAGCGAATCCGAAAGGTGACCGCCTCAGGGGTGATGACGGTCATTGCCGGCAACGGGGTGCCCGGGTTCAGTGGCGATGGCGGACCGGCCATCTCCGCCCAGCTGCAGGATCCCAGCGGCGTCGCGGTCGATTCGGCCGGTAACGTCTATATTGCCGATATGGGCAACAATCGCATCCGTCGCGTCACTCCCGGTGGAATCATCGCCACCATCGCCGGAGGAACCTCCGACTTATTGAATCGCCCCGCCGGTCTCGCCGTGGATGCCGCCGGCACGGTTTACGTCGCCGACACCGGAAACAACCGAGTTCGCCGTCTGGCCGGCGGGGTGCTCGCGACGATGGCCGGTACCGGAGCCGCCGGGTTTAGTGGCGATGGCGGGCCGGCCACCGCGGCCCAGTTGTGGAGTCCCCGCGGCGTCGCTGTTGACGCCGCCGGCAATGTCTTCATCGCCGATCGTTGGAACCGGCGCGTCCGCCAGGTCGCCCCCAATGGAATCATTGCAACCATCGCCGGCAACGGCACCGCCGGCTTCAACGGCGACTTCGGCAGCGCCCTCGCCGCCCAGTTCGGCGATCTCTACGCCATTTCGATCGACTTCGTCGGTGGCGTCTACGTCGCCGACGCCGCCAACCACCGCATTCGCCGGGTGAGCGGTGGGGTCATCTCGACGATTGCCGGAAACGGCAATCCTGCCTTCAGCGGCGATGGCGGCCCGGCCACGGTCGCCGCGCTCTATCAGCCGTACGGCGTCGCCGCCGATATCGGCGGGTCCGTTTACATCGCCGATGCGAGCAACTTCCGCCTCCGGGTCATTGTCCCGGGAGGCATCATCCGGACGATGGCCGGCACCGGCACTCCCGGCTTTAGCGGCGACGGGTCCAGCGCGACCAGCGCCCAACTCTTTAACCCCTCCGCCGCCGCCGTCGATCCCGCCGGCAACCTCTACATCGCCGATTCGGATAACCACCGCATCCGGCGCGTCACGCCCGGCGGCATGGTGACGACGGTCGCTGGCAACGGCGGCATCTTCTTTTCGGGCGACAGCGGCCCGGCCACCGCCGCCACCCTCTACCGGCCCTCCAGTGTGGCTCTCGACGCCGCCGGCAACCTCTACATCGCTGATACCTTCAATAACCGCGTCCGCCTGGTCTCCCCCGGAGGCGTCATCTCGACGGTAGCCGGCGGCGGCACCTCGCCCGCCAATGGGATCGCCGCCACGGCCGCCCAGGTGCTCCTACCGACCGCCGTGGCCCTCGATGCGGCCGGCAACCTCTACCTTGCCGACGGCTCCAACCGGGTCCGCCGCGTGGTCGCCGGGGTGATTGCGACCGTCGCCGGGAACGGCAGCTACGGCTTCGCCGGAGACGGCGGCAGCGCTCTCGCCGCCCAACTCGCCGGACCCACCGGCCTAGCCTTGGACGCGGCTGGAAACGTCTATGTCGCCGATGGCTCCCGCATTCGTCGATTTCTGCCTGGCGGTATCATCACGACCGTGGCTGGCTCGACCGTCCCCGGGTCGGGCGGGGACGGCGGCGGTGCCACCGCGGCCGGTTTGAATTATCCCACCGGCCTTGCCGTCAGCCCAGCTGGGGCGCTCTATATCGCCGACAGCGGCAATCACCGCCTCCGCGAGGTCAACGCCGCCGGCGTCATCCGTACCGTTGCGGGCACCGGCGTCGCGAACCTGTCCGGTGATGGCGGCGACCCCACGGCCGCCTCGCTCTACGACCCCCGAGGCGTCGCCGTCGATTCCCTCAGCCGCGTTTACGTCGCCGACATGCGCAACCAACGCATCCGCCGGTTCACCGTCACCGCGACCACCTCCTTTACGACCGTCCCGGCCGGCCTCTCGCTCGACGTCAACGGCGTCCCCACCCTCACCCCCTTTAGCCTCTCCCTCCCGGCGGGCACCACTCTCACCGTCGCCGCACCGGCTGCGCAAAACCAACCCGGCACCCGCGCCAGCTTCACCGGCTGGAGCGACGGCGGCCCCGCCACCCGTGCCATTACCATCGGCAGCGAGAGCGCCGCTTATCTGGCCAACTATTCCACCCAATTCCTCCTTACCCGGGCCATCAACCCCGCCGCCGGCGGTACTCTTTTGCCCGGGACTGCTTCGCCCGACGGCTATTACCCGGCCGGAGCGCTCGTCTCGCTCACCGCGACTCCCGCTCCCGGCTTCGTCTTTGCCGGCTTCACCGGCGATCTCGCCGGTGCAACGAACCCTAAAAACCTCCTCCTGAACGCCCCCCGGGCGGTGGCAGCAAACTTTACCTGCACCTACCAACTGAGCGCGTCGAGCGCCGCCGCCCCCGCCGCCGCCGCCTCGGCCAACGTCACCGTCTCTACCGGCACCGGCTGCGCCATCTCCGTCGTCCCCAACGTCAGTTGGCTCAGCGCCACCGTCTCCGGAGTGACGGTCACCTACGCGGTCCAGGCCAATCCGGGCGCCGCTCGCACCGGTACCCTTACGATCGCCGGGCAGCTCTTCACCCTCAACCAGGCCCCCTCTCCCTCTCTGCTGGTTCCCACCGCCCGCGTCGGCAGCCCCATCGCCCCCACCGGCAACACCCAAACGATCGTCGCCCGCTACTCCCATCCGGCTGGCGTTGCAAATTTGGGAGTCGTGAATATCCTCGTCAATACCGCGCTCGACGGGGCTAACGCCTGTTACATCGCCTATTCCCGCCCCGCCGGCGTGCTCTTCCTGGTCGAGGATGGCGGTCCCGCCGTCGGGCTATCCGCCCCCCTCGCCCTCGGCACCGCCGCCGCCGTTAGCAACAGTCAATGCACCGTCTCGGGGACCGGTTCATCGGCCGTCGATAGCGATAATTTGATGACCCTGACGCTATCGATTACCTTCTCCGGCAGCTTTCGCGGCAACCGCGTCATCTACATGGCCGCGCAGTCGACCTCTAACGTAACTTCGGGTTGGCAAACCATGGGGGTCGCCATCATTCCCGAAGCCGCCACGGTCTATCCTCGCTCCAACGCGCTCTCTCCAACGACCGCCACCGCCGGCGCCCAAGCCCTCACCGCCACCTTCGAAGATTCTACCGACGCCAACAACCTCCAGACGGCCTGGATTCTCATGAACACGGCGATTGATGCCCGGCAATCCTGCTACATCGCCTACTACGTGCCAGCGAACCTGCTGTTTCTCTACCCCGACGACGGTGACGGCGGCCAGGCCGCGGTGATCGAATTGAGCGGCGCGAACATCACCGAAAACAGCTACTGCCGTATTCTGGCCCAAGGTTCGAGTGCCGTTCGAAGCGGCAATCGCCTCACTTTAACTTTAAACTATGTCCTCAAGCCCGCCTTCAGCGGACCCCGCGGCATCTGGGCCGCCGTCCAGACCTTGGCCGCCCAAACGAGCCCCTGGAAGCCCCTCGGTGCCTGGCTCGCGCCGCCCTAGGCGATAATAAACTAGGCGATGAAGCAACCGAATCCGCGATCCATTTTGCTCCAGCAGGCTTGGCTGGGCGATGCCGTTCTGGCGCTCTATGTCCGGGAGCGCATCCTCTCCGAACAGGGTCACCTCGACGGCGATCTCTATACCCGCATGACCAGCAACCACTTCCTCAGCTCGATCGGCGAACCGAGTGCCGTCGAAGCCGAGATCGGCGAGCATTACCGCATCGGCGGCCTTCCCGCGGCCTACCAGTTCATCGAAGAACGTCTGATGCCCGTCTTCGCCCGGCAGGAAGCCAATCGCCGCAAACGCCTCGGGATCCCCTGACTACTTCACCAAGTGATACCGCTCCTGCCGCGGCAGCACCCATTGCATCTTGCCTTCGGGGGTAAGCCACGCCTCCTCCTCCATTCCCACGAACAGCTCCTGCCCCTCCCATTCCGCCACCGGCGTTCGCGCCGACAACTCAATCGAAAACCACGTCCCCGTCTTCAGCGGCACATCTCCCCGTCCCGGCACGCCCTGCTGCCGGTCCCACAACCCGATAATCGGCCCCGCCCCGTGCCCATGGTCGCCAATCGGGTGCGAGTAAACCGTCCCCCGAATCCCCTCATCCAGCACCTGCGCCAACGTCTCAGACAAAACCTCATTCCCCGACCGCCCCGGCTTCATCCGTTCGAGCAATAGATCTTGCATCCGTTTGGCCTTCTCCAGCGCTTTCAAGATCCCCGCCGGCGGCCCCGTCTCGCCCTCTTGCAGCACGTAGCCCATATGCTGCGTATCCGTATTCAGCCGCAGCCCCTGCACCCCGAAATCCACGTGCAGCACATCCCCCCGCTCAATCACCACCGGGCCATCTTCGGACAGAAAACTCGCCGCCGTCGCCACTGCCTTCGCTTGCCGCTGCACCCGAACCGAAGGTTGGAACCACGTCCCTAAGCTCCGGTCCGCCACCTGCTGCCGCAGCCACCACACCACGTCATGGTTGGTCGTCACCCCCGGCTTGATCACCTCCGCCGAGAACGCCCGCCGGATCAAATCGTGCGATACCCCCATCAGTTTCCGATACTGCGGCATCATCTCCGGCAGCCGGGCTTCGACATACTCCAGCGCCAGCAGTTCACTCCGCTGGAACCGCTTGGTAATATCGGGGCCCAGGTACTCCACCATCTGCTCGTACTCGCCCGCTGTCAACCCATCGGCGAACGCATGCGTCCGCGAAATATTAATCCCGATCTTCCGCGGCTTCCGCTCCTCGATCACTTTTTTCAGCAACAGCCATTGACCCTCGCCCCATAGCTCCCGCGTCTGATTCCCCGGCGCCGGCGTCGGGTCCCGGTACACCTCATACAAGCCCCCATTGGAGCCGCCCCCCAGCGCCAGCCGTTCAATCCCCTTTTCCGGCCCTCGGTCAAAAAACACGTAAATCGTCCGCCGCCGCGCCGCGAACATTGTCGGCGAAACCAACGAGTGGAACACCGGATCTTCGTTGTACTCGCGCGAAACCACCAACCACATGTCCAACCCGTGCTTGCGCAATAGCCCGGGGAGGATTCGCTCCAACCGCAGTGTAAGCCATTCCTGCTGGATCGCCGCCTGCTCCCGCATCGGCGGCAGCGGCGAAAGAGTTTGAGCCGGCAGCAAAGCCGACGCAGCGAGGAGGAGCAGGCACAGAGAGCGCATACCCCTCAGAATAGCGAGCCTTAGCTCTGTAAGTGAAGCCCTTTATGAATCGCGTACAAGGCGAGTTCCAACCGATCCGAAACCCCGAGCTTGTCAAAAATGTTGTGCAGATGGTTCTTCACGGTCTGCTCGCTGATGAACATCTTCTCGGCCATCTCTTTATTCTTATAGCCTTGGGCGACAAAAGCCACAATTTCTCGTTCGCGCGTGCTCAACGGAGAACGCTCCCGCTGTTTGCCCGACGCGCTACCCTGCCCGGAAAGTTCTGCCCCCGGCGAGGCAAACTGCCGCATCACCGCCGCCGTCGTATGCGAGTCAAGCCAAATCTCGCCCGAATAAACCTTCCGGATACTCTTCACGATCAGGTCCGGAGCTGTCTGCTTCAACACGATGCCAGAACAGCCAAGCTTCATCGCCTGCACAAATTCGTTCTTGTCATCCGACGCGGTCAAAATAATCACCCGCGTCCGCTTGTTGGTTTGCTGAATCGTCTGCAGCGCCTGCAACCCATCCAGGTTCGGCATCCGCAGGTCCAGCAGCAAAACGTCGGGGTCCGTCTGTTGGACGAGCTCGATCACCGCGCGACCGTCTCCAGCCTCGCCGATCACCTCGACGTCCAATTCCAGCGCCAGTAACTTCTTCAAACCGTCGCGCACAATGGGATGATCGTCGGCTATCGCCACACGAATCATCTTAACTTTTGGCGGTTCCTCTTCAAGAAGGGTGTCGTTCGGTTCCATGATTATACTGCCGCTAAGCATAGCTTTGTATAGCCTCACCTAGAGAGTAACGGGAGAATAGTACCGGGTCAATTCAGGTCATGGGGAAAAGTGAACTACAGTTTGACCTTACAAAACCGCGACTAAAACCTTATTACTCTAAGGTAATTGACTGCGCCCTACCCGCGAAAGTGGGGATCACTTCCACGGCAAAGAAGCCTTTTCCGCGAACACGGTGTTGCGGAGCAGCTCCAGAGCATTTGCTTTTACGATGTCCTCATAGTACCAGATGACAACCCCCGGGCACCCAAGCCCCCGCGTCGCCTCAATTATCCGCACCAACTCCCCCGGTTTAGCTACATCCACCGCAATCCCCGGAACCAGACGGCGAGCGTCGCCATACTGCTCGATATGCAGCTTCAGCTTGGCCTCATAAGTCGGCAAATCCCGCCAATATAGCTGCGGACTGAGGAAATCATGGGAGTTATCCCTCACCCACCCCGGCGGGTCCTGCGCAAAATTACGGTAGCCGTCCGGTGTCGGAACCGGCGCGTTGGTCACCAGCGCCCGCCAATCCACCGCCTTGATCCGGGCGCTCATTCTTACTAAAAACGCATTAATCTGGTCCGCTCGCCAACGCACCCAACCCACGTCCAGCGGATTCGTCGGTGGATCCTGCCCCTCGTGCGACGCTGCATACAGTTGACGCGTCGTCTCGTCATACCCGCAATCGAGGGTAGGGTACCGCGCCCGGTCAAACTGAATCCCCGGCACCTCGTAACGCCCCTGCGCCTCCTCCATCAGCCGGATCAGAAACTCCTGCGCGTCCGGATGTGTGTGCGCCATCCACAAATAATACGCCCCGCCCCCAATCGAAAATTCGCTCTCCCCCGCCCGATTCTTCGCCAGCCACTCCGGGTGACGGTCGAAAATCGGTCCTCGCGAACCCCCGCGCACCCGTCCGCTCCAGATCCCCACAAAGCCATACTCGAACCAAGGCACCACCGTAATCCCGTTCGGTTTGCCCTCCTCGATAGCCTCCTGCAGAATATCCCGGCCTTCGTATTGCGGATCGATCCGAATACCCGTCTCTTCCTCGAATACCCGGCTCGGAAACAGCGGGTAGCCCTGGGACCAGACGTTCACGTACGCCACGTTAAAATTTGCCTTCCCCAGCGCCTCCATCGTCGAGCGAATCCGCGTCCGCGAGCCCAACGAATCCCGCGCCATCCAAACCCCCCGCACCTCCGCCGCCGGCAGCACCGTGGCCACAAACAAAAGGAGCGCTAAGGCCTTCATCCCTAAAGCTCCTGCACCGACTGCTGCAACTTCTCGGCGAAGTTCTCCCCTGATTCCGACCATAGCGTTCGCCGATCCACCGCCAAAGCCTCGTCCAGTTGCTGCACCAGCCGCACCAGCCCCTTCAAGTTCGACCGCGTGTAGTACGCGCTCGCCGGATCATCCGGACGGGGCAGATAGTGCGCCTCCAGTCCGAAATCCACGCGAAGATGCTCGGTCGGCGTCCCGTCCCCGAACTCCGGTCCAAAGCAGAAAATGGTCACCCGGGCTGGCCGCAACTCCCATTCCTTCCGGAATTGCCACAATCCCCACCACGCCTCCAGCACGTACGAACCGTCAGCGTGCAGAAATTCCTCGCAGCGGGCCAGAACTTCTTCCGTGTCCAGCGGGTCCGGCAGCGAGGCTTCGAACAGTGGCGGTTCAGCCGACGAAACCGGCACGATCTGCAGCGAACTGTTGGCCGGGTTCTTCGGCGAAAACGGAAATCGCTCCAGCACTTTGCCGAAAGAGCGCAGCATGGACAGCGTCGAATAGTTCTCGAGCCAGTAGGAAAGGTAGAGCGAATCGGCCATGGACTCAATTATTGCGCGGGAAGTAATCCCGCGGCGACTCCGCTTTCATCATAATGGGGGGAGGTAAGAAATGACGGATTCGGAAACCAAAACAGTGGAGGGCGCAACCCCCCAAAGCGGCATGAGTATGAGCACCATGGGCATGTTCCTCACCCTCGCCTCCATCGCCTGCTTCTTCGCGGCGCTCGTGGTCGCCTATGCGTTCATCCTGCCTTCGGGAAACTCGACCAACCCAATCGCCATGCCGGGGGTCTTCTGGCTCAGCACCCTGCTGATGCTCGCCAGCAGCGGCACGCTCCAATGGGCTCGGCGGGCCCTCTTGCGTGCGCAGCTCAACACCTATCGAAGCTGGTTGGTGGTGACGATCGCCGTCGGTTACTGCTTTCTCCTCGCCCAAACCGCCGGTGCTTGGCTCCTTCTCGCTCGCGGCGTCGCCATCTCCGCCAACCCGCAGGGAAACATGTATTACGTCTTCAGCTTCGTCCACGCCGCCCATCTGATTGGTGGCATCGGCGGCCTCCATTGGCTAAAGTCCAAAGCCAATCACTTAATGGATGGCGAAGAACAGCCCCTCCGCAAACACCGCCAAATCGCGCGTATCACTTCGATGTACTGGCACTTCATGGGCGTCCTCTGGCTAGGCCTGTTCGCCGTCCTCCTCGCCTGGGGATAGCCCTAAGGCGGCGTCAGAAAAACAGGTTGCGTATTCTGTATCTTGATTTTTCGCAACCGAACCTTCCGCAGCGACGGCCCCTTAAACTCGGCCTCGGCCACCAAGCCATCGTTGGTTCCCCCAATCGTCTGGTCAAATACTAAGTTACCCAGCGAGTAACAGATCACCCCGGTCCGGTAATCCTCGCACGGCTGCGACACGTGCGGATGATGGCCAATCACCAGCGCCGCCCCGGCCTCGACGGCCGCCTGTGCCATCAACCGCTGCTGCGCATTCGGCTGCTTGGCGTATTCGGTCCCCGCATGCATCGAGACGATCGTCACGTTAGATCGCCCCCGCATGTTCTCAACATCCTCCCGCAGTCGCACCAGATCCAGGCCGTTGATCCGCCCATCGTCCGTCTTATGGTTCCCGTTCCGCTGGTCGTAAGTGTAAGCCAAAAATCCAAACTTCACCCCTTGCCGCTCCATCACCACCCCCGCCCGCGCCGCCGCTTCGTCCCGGCCCACTCCCGCCACGGCGATCTTGTTCCGGTCAAGCAGGTCCAGCGTGTACAGCAGGCCGTACTCATGCGCGTCCCTCGTATGGTTGTTCGCAAACGAGACCACATCGATCCCCGCCAGCAATAGCCCCGCGATATTAACCGGATCAGCGCGAAACACCATTCCCGTGCGCGTCGGCGCGCCTTTATCCGTAAATGGCGATTCCAGATTCACGAAAGCAATATCCGCCTTCGCAAAGTCGTCCGCAATCTGCCGAAACGGCCAAGCCGGATCGCGCTGCT
>JBKJLJ010000122.1:0-3945 GCA_046597015.1 Bryobacteraceae bacterium | reverse complement strand
ACCGGCGAAGCCCTTCCAAGGCAGTTCAAAGGCTGGTGTCTATGGCGACTTCGTCCAGCAGGTGGACGCCTCCATTGGCAGCATCATCGACGCCTGTGCGGGGACCAATACCCTGATCATCGTCACGAGCGACAACGGCGCCCCCTGGGAGACTCGCGACGCCCAAGCCGCCGCTGGCCACCAGGCGGACGCCAACTGGCGTGGCCAAAAATCGGATATCCAGGAAGGGGGCCATCGCGTCCCGTTTATCGCGTCTTGGCCCGGCCACATCGCCCCGGATTCGATCTCCAACCAACTCATCAGCCACACCGACCTGTTCGCCACCGTCGCCGAACTCACCGGTGCCAAGCTCACGGCCGCGATGGCCGAAGATAGTATCTCCTTCGCGCCCAACTTACTCGGCCGGCCGGGCCAACCAAGAAAGGCCGTTGTTCATCACGCGGGTAATGGCATGTTCGCCATCCGGGATCGCGAGTGGAAACTTGTCGTCGGCCGCGGCTCGGGAGGCTTTACGAACCCCGCGAAAATTGAGGCCAAGCCCGGCGAACCGGCCGGGGAACTGTATCATGTGCTTTCGGATCCGCACGAAGATCAAAATCTCTACGCCGAACAACCGGCCGTCGTAGACCGCCTCGGCAGCCTTCTCGCCACGTGGCAGAAGCAGGGCCGAAGCCGTTAGTCCGGAGCTATAATTAGGGCATGGCCGCCTCCGCTGTACCGCGCTTTACCCACGAAGAGTTCCTCGACCGGGAACAACAATCCCCGTTTCGCCACGAATACTGCCAGGGACGCATCGAAATGATGGCGGGTGGCACTTGGATTCATGCGCTCCTATCCGCCACCATCGCTCGACTGCTCGGGAACGCTCTAGGAGATAGAGATTGCTCTGTCCAAGGTAGCGACTTCTTGATTCGAATGGCCGCCTCGGACATGTCGAGCTATCCCGATGCGATGGTTGTTTGCGGAAAGGCCAACTTCGTCGACGGCAGAAAGTTAGTCATTGACAACCCGGTTCTCGTCGTCGAAGTCCTTTCACCGTCGACGGTAGAGTTCGACCGGGGGACCAAACTGGCCGCCTATAAACAACTCGAATCTCTCCGTGAAATCCTTCTCATCTCCCAGGATCGACCATCCGTTGAGTACCTCCAAAACGGTCCAAACGGCTGGACTTCCACCTTCGTCGAAGGCCGTGATGCCCTGCTCTCGCTCGTCCATCTCCAAATTTCCATCCCGATGGCGGAACTCTACCGTCGAGTAACCTGGGACGAAGCTTAGAGCAGAGTCAGCTCCAAATATATCGCCCCTTCCACCGGATTCACCGTATAGGCGGGAATATCCACAAATCCCATATTGCGGTACAGAGCCACCGCAGCCCCCATCGAAGCCAACGTATCGAGCCGAAGAGCGCTGTAGCCCTCCTGTCGCGCGCCTTCGACCACCGCCTCCGCCAGCGCCTTGCCGAATCCCCTGCCCTGAAACATCGGTCGCACAAACAACCGCTTCATTTCGCCAATCCCATCTCCCCACGGACGCAACGCCACCACCCCCGCAATGGCCCCCTCGGCCTCCGCAAACCAGATTGCCACATACTTCCCCGGCAGCTCAATTAACTCCTCTTCAAAGCTCTGAAAGCATAAATCAATTCCTAAGTGCGCCTGGTACTCCCGAAAGAGCGTCCGAACCGTTTCCATCTCCCCCCTCACCGCTCGCCGAATCATCTCCTATACCCCGGCCCATAAAGCGCCCGACCGGGGCGCGCCTCCAACATCTTCGCCTGCTCCAGCACCGGCGTACCGTTCACGACGACATGCACGAAACCCTCGGCATATTGGTGAGGGTTCACGAAATCGGCCTTATCGATCACCTTGGCCGCATCAAACACCGCCACATCCGCCTTCATCCCCGGACGCAATAGCCCCCGATCCATGATCCGAAACCGGCTCGCCGGCAGACTCGTCATCTTCCGAATTGCGTCTTCGAGCCCAATCACTTTCCGTTCCCGAACGTAAACGCCCAATACCCGCGCAAACGTTCCGTAACTGCGCGGATGGGGCACGTCAACTCCGAAAAACGGGATCCCGCCGTCGCTGGCGACCATCGTAAACGGGTACTTCAAAATCCGTTCAATATCTTCTTCCGCGATGGCGTGATACACGCACGAGCAGCCGCCCTTCTCCTGCAGTTCTATTGCCGTCTCCGCGGCGTTCTGAAAGTTCACTTCCCGGCCCTTTGACCGCGTCACATCCGCCAGTGTCTTCCCGGCCAGGGATCGATCGCTGACACAACTCGCCATCACCACGTTCTTCGGATCTCCCGCCCCGCGATCCGTCTCAATGGCCGTTGCGATCTCCACCCGCATCTTCGCCCTCTGCTGCGGTGCCGCCGCCCGCTCCAGAAACGCCTTCTGCCCCGATTCAAGCGCCCACTTCGGAAACAGAGCCGCCAAACCGGTCGAAGAAGCGGTGTAGGGATATTGATCCACCGTCACGTCGATCCCACGCTCCCGCGCACCTTCCAACAACGCGATCGTATCCTTGCTCATCCCCCAGTTGGCCCGACCAATGATCTTGTGATGCGTAACTTGGACCGGAATTCCCGACAACTCGCCGATACGAATCGTCTCCCTTACGGCCTCTAAGCTTCCCGCCGCTTCGTTTCGCATGTGGGAGGTGTAGACACCGCCCATATCCGCCGCAACCTTGGCGAGAGCGACGACCTCTTCGGTCGGCGTAAACGCCCCGGGCAGATAGAACAAACCGGTCGACATCCCAAACGCGCCGTCCAGCATCGCCTGGCGCACCATGCCCTTCATCCGGTCCACTTCTTCGGCTGTCGCCTTGCGATCCTTGAGACCGATCACCTGCTCCCGAATCGTCCCTTGCCCCACCAGGAGTCCGAAGTTGGTCGTCGCCGGCACCTTCGAAAACCGATCCAAAAACGGTTTCAGCGGATACGGCGAGCTCCCGTCCGGGCCTTCTATGATCGTCGTCACACCCTGACGAATCTGATTCTCCGCGGTCGGTACTTCAAAAATACCGCGCCGGCCATGCGAGTGGGTATCGATAAAACCAGGCGCTACCATGAGGCCCCGAGCGTTGAGCGTTTTGCGGGCAGTTCGCAAAGTCGTGGGGCCAACGTAGACGATGGTGTCGCCCTTAATTCCTACATCGCCGAGGAACCATGGATTGCCGCCACCGTCGACAATGCGACCGCCAGTAATCAGAATGTCAAAATCGGGAATTTGCGAAAGGAGGGAAGATATGGAAAGAAGGGAGAAGAGAACAGAGCGTAGCATCTAGCCAGTGTAACCTTGCACCTACACTGTGCCAAAAAGCTACGCTACTGTATCGGGTTGACCCGTCTCGTTCACCGGTTCCATCGATCGCGCGACTCGCGTCGGACCAGACGAAAGCATCGAGAAAAACAGGCCCAAAATCAAAAAGCCGCCAATTATCGCTGAGACCATCATAACTACCTCACTTAACTTTTCTAGTGCAATTGCACGGCCAATCGTTTCAGCGGATTTTTTAGTTCCGCGTGGCCATCGCCCGCCGAAAATTTCGGATACTCATCGGCAATCGCCTCTACTGTATGAACGCGAAGAAAGTGGAAAAGGATGCTCATGATTGGAAAATATTTTTTAAGCGCACAGGCGGACGTGGCCGTTGTGGCGTGTTCATTGGAACCCGCCCTGAGCTATCGTAGTTCTCATGCAGATCGACTTGGCCTTCGGAAAAACAGGCCTACCCGTCACCCTCCCCCCCGGCTATCGGTACCAGGTCCTCGAAGCCCGCTCCGCCGAGGGGCTACCCGACGAAGCAGCCGCGATCGCCGCCGCCCTTGACGCCCCCATCGGACGCCCCCCGCTCGCTCAACTCGCCCTCGGCAAACGGACCGCTGCCATCTCCGTCTGCGACATCACCCGCCCCGCCCCTAACCGGCGGG
>JBKJLJ010000913.1:0-6967 GCA_046597015.1 Bryobacteraceae bacterium | reverse complement strand
CCCTCTAGAGATTAAGATGGAAGTTACCGCATGACCGCCACTATCGTTATCCCCTGCTACAACGAAGCGAACCGGCTGCCAGTTGAAGTGTTTCAAAGCTTTATGGGCTCCTCGCCCAATATCCGATTTCTTTTCGTCAATGACGGGAGCCGGGACAATACCCTGGAAATTCTCCGCTGCCTTTGCGGCGATGGCAGCGTTCATACCGCGCTCGATCTGCCCGCCAACGGCGGCAAAGCCGAAGCCGTCCGCGCCGGCATGCTCGCCGCTATCGCCGAGCATAAAGCCGAAGTCATCGGCTTCTGGGACGCCGATCTGGCAACCCCGCTCCCGGCCATCCACGAGTTGCTCGCCGTCATGGAGAGTAAACCCGGCCTGCAATTTGTCTTCGGGGCCCGCGTCAAACTGCTCGGCCGCGATATCCGGCGCCGCCCTATCCGCCACTACCTCGGCCGTGCCTTCGCCACCGCCGCCTCGCTGGTCCTCCAACTGCCGATCTATGACACCCAGTGCGGTGCCAAACTCTTCCGGGTCACTCCAGAACTCCGCCAGATCCTCGCCGACCGCTTCGAAGCCTCCTGGGTGTTCGACGTCGAACTGATCGCCCGTTTCCTGCGCCTTCCCACCGTACGCCGTGAATCGGCCGAAGAACTGATCTACGAGTACCCACTTCAGGCCTGGGAAGACGTCGCCGGCTCCAAACTTCGCCCTAAAGACTTTCTGAAAGCGATGCTCGACTTACTCCGCATTTACCTAAAATAGGGTAGACTGTCCGAGGCTCTTATAGTCTTCGAACGACGGTAGATCCAGGTCGCGAGCCAACTCTTCCCGCAGCATTCGCATCACATACTCTTCAATCACCGGCTCCGGCCAGCCTTTGGTCAACGTGTTGGTTTGAGCTAACTTCTTCCGCATCGCCCCCAACCGCCGCTTCAGAATCCCGCCCGCCATGTGGGTGGCAATATGCGAGTCCGTATTCTGAGCTAAAAAAGCCTCATAACGCTCTTTCCACTCATACTGTTCCAACTCCCGCTCCGCTTCGAGCGCTCTCTCTTTCTCGTTCTCTTCTTTGGCCTGATCGATCAGTTGCCGCCGACGCGTCGTCATAAACGTAGCAGGAACCGGGTGGTTGGACTGCAGCAGATAAACAATAAACCCGGCCGGATTCTGAATCGCCCCAACCGATTTCGATCTCCTCGCAATCTCCGCTTCCGCCCATTCAATCTGGTCGAGCGCCAGTTGATCATCCGGTAGATTTAGTAGCAGTTGCCGCGCCTTATCCTCTCTCACGCCGTGGCCCACGAGTGTCTTCACAATCTCGTTTTGATCCGCCACCAGCAAGCGTTTCGGCTGGGCGGCCAACCGGAGGTCGGCGCTACTGACAAACGCGGTGCCCGCCCACAGACGCAGCTTATAATCGCTCCCATCGGCGGTCTCGGTGATTTCCCAGTTTGACAAAAACTTTTGCAGCATCAACTCATCCAGACTCGGTCCTATTTGCTGCCGGATTCGCGAAACCGACTTATAGTGCTGAATGCCCAGCAGCGAACATAACTGCGTGTAGCGCTTCTCGGTGTACTGCTGGCGGCTCGCGTAGAACCACATCTGCAGCAGCGGTAGCAGCGCCTTACCGATGTGCAGGTGCAGCATCTGGTACACGTCATAGTTGATTGGAAGCGTATGGCGGTTATTGAGATTATCCAACTGCCAATCGCTCAGCCAAACGTAATTTTCCTGGGCTACCGTGTCGTCCTCCAACACCTCTCCCATCGCGACCGACCGCTGGAACACGTGAAACATATCCCTCGCATACTTCTTCTTCCCGGCCAGAAACACGACCCCTTCGGATTCAATACCCGTGAAGGTCATTCGCCGTAGCCACACTGAGATCTCCTGGTAGTTCTTGCCTCCCTGCGTCATTCCCAGGATCTCCAGCATCGAAGCCGACGTAAAACGAACCGGGTTGCTGATGGTGCCGTCCGGTTTGCGCAGCTTCTCGATCAACTTCTGAAACGCGAAATACTTATCCTGATCCGCCGTGGTCGGCAAACCAAATTCCGCCGACGGGAAGATGGTAGCGCGGGCATCCATGCGTTGTCCCGTACTGGAACGTATTTGCAGGCTAACCTGCTTGGAAGAGATGCCTACGAGTTTCTTGCTGGACGGGGTGAAAAACCCGATCGTATTCAGATTTTTCTCAACCCGAACGACCTCTATCTTGGTCGAACCCTCGCCAAATAGGGACTGTTGCTTTTTTACCGGTGACTGCATCGCGAGTGGTTTGAAGCGATGTTTACACAAGCAGACAGCGAAAACAAGAGATTTCCCCGGGTGCTTGTTTGAAACTCTATGAAAACCTATGAAACCAACTATGGTTTCAGCCAACCTATTGGATTGGCTGGAGATAGGTTCGTTTTCGTTCCGTTGAAGTACGGTGTTTTTTACGTTGAGGTACGGGATTCCTTACGTTGAAGTACGGTCGCCTTCCTTTGAAGTACGGGATTCCTTCCTTTAAGGTACGGTCGGGGGCGAATCTGGCCTAGAATGCAACCCGTGGTTTCAGGCCCGGAACCCTAAAACGAACCCAGAGCCCATCTTTACGTTGAAGTACGGTGGTTTTTCCATGGAACGATGGACGAACCAGCTGGCCACGACCGTACCTTGACGTAAAGAAAAGAATAAAGTGTCTATTATCATAGGGTTATATAAATTCTTCCTTGGAAGAACGGTCAGTCCAGCAGACTGTCATAGAATTTTTCCATGCGCCGGCAGTAGCCGCTGATGGGAAATTGTTCCCGTACGGTCGCGGCTGCGTTCTCCCCCAACTGTTTGCGCAACCCCGCATCGGTAATCAGCTGGGCCAAATGGGCTGCCAGCTCCGCCGCGTTGCGGTTTGCAAACAAGAGCCCGGTTTTACCTTCATCGATCAGCTCCGGAATGCCGCCCACGCGCGTAGCGACCGAGGCGCAACCGCTGGCCATCGCCTCCAGCAACGAGTTCGGAAACGACTCCGAGACTGACGGCAACACAAAAATATCGATCTTCCGGAACCAGTCCGCCACGTCCGGGCGGGCCGGTTCGAATATACAATCCGCGGCCATACCGCCTTCTGCGATCTGCTGCTCAAGGGACGGCAACAGCGGCCCGCTGCCAACAATCAACAGCTTTACGCCAGGGCGCCGGACCCGTCCAAACGCTTCAATCAAAAGCGAGATATTCTTCTCCGGGCGCAGTGCGCAGATGATGCCGATCACTATTTCCCCGCCCTCCGGCTTTGCTGTTCCGGGATGGAAGATGGCCGGGTCGTACCCGTTATGATTGACGAAAATTTTACGTTGAGGTACGGCCTCATCCTCGACCAGATGCCGGCCGGTCGATTCCGCGTTAACCATCACGCGGTGCGCCATGCGGTCTGAGATGCGCAGCAGCCGGCGCTCGGTCGAATTAACGAGATCCCGCGACCCCAACATGCTGGTGACGACGGCGGGAATCCCTAACAACCGGCCCACCGGTCCGCCAAAAATACTTCCAGGAACGTCGAAGCCGTGCACCAGCACAATACCCTGTTCCTTAACGTAACGGCGCATCGCCACCACCCCACGCCACAGCGAGGCGTTGAGGAACGATGTGACGGGAAAGAACGTAATCGGTACGCCCGCGGCGCGTAGCTCCGGGGCGCGAAAACCTTCGCGGAAGCAACCGGCGTGCGGGGTGTACTTCGACCGGTCCAGCCCCATCGCTAGCTTGGCCAGATCGCGTTCGCAGCCGCCGATGCCCAGCTCGCGGGCCAACAGAAGTATGGGGTAAGGGCGTTTCACGCAGCGGGTTTCCAGAAATTGCCGCGTGGGCGAAACAGGATCGACGCCGCGCAAAAGGTGGCCACCATCAGCACGAGAAAGGTTCGTATGGGCGATGTCAGCCGCTTGGCGGGGTTGCCTTCGGTAATCACGAGATCAGCCGCTCCCAGGCTGTAGAGCCCCGCCTGAGCCGCCCCCGCGGCCACGTTCCAGGGCCCGGGTAGCCAGGGCGTGCTGAGGGCCGCGGCGAGAAGGGCAAAGGGCAGCGCGAGCCGCCCCATTTTATGCGAAAGGAAGTGCAGCCGCATCCGGTTTTTCGATTGCAGCAGTTGGGGCCAGTGCCACAGGAGCTGATAGTTGCCGGCCAGCGTCCGCACCTTGCGGCGAAACTCGGCGCCTAGCGCGGTTGGGTCGTCCCAGGCGCGGGCTTTGTCTTCAAATACGACGCGGTACCCGGCGAAGAAGGCACCCAGCGGCAACTCCACATCGTCGAGTAACGTACCTGGAAGGAGCGGCCGCGCCAACTCCCTTCGAATGACGTAGATAGCACCGGTAGCGCCCAGCAGTGAGTCTACCTGGCTCTGCTGGCGACGGATCCATTTTTCGTACTTCCAATAGAGCCCGACGTTGGCCTGCTCGGCCAAATTGCCGGAACGGATGGAAAGCTCGCCACTCGCCGCACCTACCTCCCGGTCCCCCAGGCAGGCCACCAGTTCGCGCAGCGAAGCGGGGTCGAGCGGCTGCCGCACGTCCGTCAGGAAGAGCACCTCGCCAGTCGCCAGGGCTAGGCCCGCGTTGAGCGCCGCGGCTTTGCCTCCGGCCGAGACCGTCAGCAGCGTGACGCCGCGGTCCCCATAGCTGTGCGCGATCCCATCGCTCCCGTCAGTCGAGCCGTCCGAGATCACCAGAATCTGCACCAACTCGCGCGGGTAATCGAGCGCCAGCAGCGAGTCGAGTTTCGCCTCCAGCCACCGCGCGCCGTTGCGGACAGGCATCAGTACGGTCACCGTACGCGGAGTGAACTGCTTCCGTACCGGTTTGGGATAACGCCGCGCCAGCCAGCCGAGCGCCAGCGGATACCCGGCAAGCACATAGACGATCAGCAGGCAAGCGAGGCCAAAGATAACTGTCGAGATCATCCCTGGACCGGTTGGGCGCCTTGGGTGGCTGGGGCGCCTTGGGTGGCCCACGAAGAGAGCACTGCTTCGCGATCACCGGAGAGGAAAAGCTGCCCCCATAGTTGCAGGTTCAGCAGCCGCCAGATGCGATCGGTCGCGTCTTCCCGGCCAGACCGGTGGTTGTCGATCAGCTTCCGTACGCGGTCCATATTGCAGCACTGGCTCAGCACGCTATCCGGGGCGAGCAGCGTCTCGTAGATGTACTCCATGCCCGGCTCGAGCATCCAGCGGGAGAGTGGCGTCGGGAAGCCCATCTTGGGCCGGGTCAACACTTCGGGCGGGACAAGGTCGCGAACGGCTTCGCGCAGGATCCACTTGCCTTGGCCATTACGGATCTTCAGGTTGGCGGGCACGCGGGAGGCGAACTCGACAAACGGGTGGTCGAGAAAAGGAACCCGGCTTTCAATGCTGGTGGCCATGCTCATCTGGTCCTGCTTCATGAGCAGTTCGACGAGATACGTTTTTTGATCGGCGTAGAGCAACCGGTCGAGCTCTTCGCCCTTTCTGCCTTGCTGGCACCGCATCCAGAACGCACCGGGGTCGGAGTCCGGGGAAGGGTTCCGCATCAGTTCCCGGGCCGGAGCGAAGGCGTAGAGGAAATTTTCGAGGTAGAGCGACTGGGGAGTCGCCTCGCGCACGAGTAGCGTATGCTCCAGGCGCCGCCGCAGGTTGGCGCTCAGCCCGGTGCTATCGCGAATCCACCCCCGGACGCCACCGCGTAGCGCATTCGGCATCTTGCCCCAAGCCATGGCCCAGGGCCGCTGGCCCAGGTAGTGGGCATAGCGGGCGTAGCCGCCAAAAAGCTCATCGGCGCCTTCGCCCGTCAAAACTACAGTCACTTCCTGACGGGCCCGGCGGCTGACAAAGTACAGCGAGACGCTCGAGGGCCAGGCGATGGGTTCGTCTTCATGCCAGATCAGTTTGGGGAGCGCCTCAAAAAACGCGTCCCGGGTCAGCAAAACCTCGTGGTGCTCGGTGCCCAGCGCCTTGGCTGTATCCCGGGCGTAGTCGAGTTCGCTGAACGCCTGCTCGGCGTAGCCTACGGAAAACGTTTTGACCTTGGAGCCGGTGAAGCGCTTCATCAGCGCGGTGATAGCGCTGGAATCCACGCCGCCGCTCAAGAAGCTGCCTAGCGGGACATCGCTCATCAGACGCATGCGCACCGTCTCTTCCATGCGCTGGCGGCATTCGGCAATCCATTCGGCGTCCGGCCGGAACGGGCCCGCGCTCACCTCGGGAACGTCCCAATACTGAGTGGTGCGCGGTGCCGAAGGCTGGCCGGAGGAGAGATCCAACTCCATCCGGTGCCCCGGAGGCAACTTCCGGATTCCTTCAAATAACGTCCGGTCCCCGTTCAGAAAGCCCCAGGCCAGATACTCCTCGACGCCGGTTTGATCGAAGCGCGTGGCGATGCCAGGATGCGCCAGCAGCGCCTTAATTTCGCTGGCAAAGGCGAAAAGCTTCCCGTCCCAGTAGTAGTAGAACGGTTTGATCCCCAAGCGGTCCCGCGCGCAGAACAGGGTCTGTTTGTCCATGTCCCACAGCGCGAAGGCGAACATGCCGCGATAGTGCTCGAGGCTGCGTGGCCCCCACTCTTCCCAGGCATGCAGAATGGTTTCGGTATCCGAACGGGAGTGGTAGCGATGGCCGGCCCGCTCGAGCTCAGGCCGGATTTCGGCGTGGTTGAAGATCTCGCCGTTATAGACTACCCACCGGCGGCTGTCTTCGCTGGTCATCGGCTGGCCGCCGGCGGCGAGGTCGACAATGCTCAGTCGCAGGTGTCCCAGATGCACGGGGGGAGCGTGATGGGCACCCTGGCCGTCCGGCCCGCGGTGAGCGATCACTCCCATCATGCGACGGAGAATGGTTTCGGCTTCTTGCGAAAAGGCCTGGGGATCAACGAAACCGGCTATACCGCACATGTTCTTAGCTTATCGGCCGCAGCAGGGGCCGCACTTTACGAGGGAACACGGGCACTGCTGCGCTGCGCGG
>JBKJLJ010000907.1:0-4029 GCA_046597015.1 Bryobacteraceae bacterium | reverse complement strand
TTATGCAGATCTAATCCGGCACAATCTTCTTGTTCCATATCTGGCAGCACCTCCTTCGTGCTTGCTGGAGCCATCATATCGGTAGAATTTAGCGCCCCGCTCTCATACGTTCACAAGGTGTGAAAATAAAGCCAAGTCCCCATCTCTTCAGTCATCTAGAAGGAATTCCAGCACCCCCTCCGATCCGTTTTCGCACTCTCGCCTGTTAGTCTCAAATCAAAGTAGTTAGGACATTTGCGAACGCCCTGCCCAACCCGGTGGGGCGTTCGCCATTTTACCCCTAACTTTTCTAAGGAGAACGCAATGGAATCGCTATTAACTGACGCCGAGAAAAAGGCCCGCCGCGCCGAAACCAACCGGGCCAACGCCCAAAAAAGCACCGGTCCCAAAACCGAAGCGGGCAAGGCCAACTCCCGTCGCAACGGCCTCAAACACGGTCGCCGCTCCCAGTTCATCGACTATTCCACCTCGCTCAACCCCGTCCTCCTCCCCGGCGAATCCATGGTCGAGTACTCCCGGATCCTCGAAGGCCTCATGGCCAAACTCAGCCCCCGTGACTCCGCCGAAAAAGAGATCATCTACCGCATCGCCGCCAGCCAATGGGAACTAACCCGCTTCCGCTGCATCCGCATGGTCCTCCTCGAAGATCAATTCCAAACCGTCGCCGACAAAATCCAAAACGACTTCCTCCCCTCCTGCGCCGGGGCCGTCGCCCTCGCCCGAGCCTACCAAGCCGCCTCCGGACCCGGCGGGGGCTTCTCCGGGCTCCGGCTCGATATCGCCGCCGTCGAACGGTCCATCGCCGCCAGCTACCGCGAGTTCAAGCAACTCCGCAGCCTCGACCCCTTTCTCCGGCCACCCGCCGATTTCAACCCCGCCACCGACATCGCCCAGGAGATCTACACCTCCCGGCCGGAACCCGAACCCGAACCCGACCCAGAAACCAACGAGGCCCCGCCCGCCGCAGCGGAACCAAACCCACAAACCGTTGAAAACAAAAAAGCCGAACCCACTGAAGCCCCCGAAAATAACGACATCCAAAGCCAAGCGGAGCCAACCCTAGCCCGCGTCGCGCACGGCTATTCCATCGTCTTGCCCTCCCGCCGAGCGCCGCAGCGAGCCGAGCCGCCGCTCAAAGTCCGCCACGCCTGCGGAGGGTAAACGCTCGATCAACTGTTCCCGATGCGTCTAAGGGCTCCCTGCGCGCCGCAATCGGCATCGCCAGGGGCATGCCCGATCGCCCCCAGCACCGTCATGTCGTGCCGTCCGGATGCTAAGAAGCATTCGGCCAGTAACTGGAGTAAACTTTTCGCAGGAGTGTCCCATGGATCGCCATCTGGTTATTCGCCTCGTCGTTGTTCCCCTCGCCATTACCCTGGCTCCCGCCGCCGTCACTTTCCACAAAGACGTCGAACCCGTCCTCCAGGCCCGATGTCAAGGTTGCCATCGCCCCGGCGAAGCCGCTCCCATGTCGTTCCTCACTTACTCCGCCACCCGTCCCTTTGCCAAAGCCATCCGTGCCGCCGTGCTCGCCAGAAAGATGCCCCCCTGGTTCGCCGACGCGCCCCACGGCACCTTCGCCAACGACCCCTCCCTCACCCCCCAGGAAATCGATACCCTAGTCGCCTGGGCCGACTCCGGCGCGCCCGCTGGAAACCCTACCGACGCCCCTCCCGCGCTCCGCTTCGTCGAAGGGTGGTCCATCGGCCAGCCGGACACGGTCATCGAAATGCCCGCCGTCTACAAGGTTCCCGCCAAAGGCGTCATCGACTATCAGCACATCGTCGTCCCCACGGGCTTCACCCAGGACAAATGGGTCCAGGCCGTCGAACTCCGTCCCGGTGACCGCCGCGTCGTCCATCACATCATCGCCTTCGTCCGGCCTCCTGGGTCCAGTTGGCTGCGCGACGTAGCCCCCGGCGTACCGGTGGTCGATACGGCTCGCCTGACGAAACTCAAGGCCGAAGACATGCCCGAGTATCTCCTCAGCTACACCCCCGGTCGTCCGCCGGTTGGCCTCAAACCCGGCCAGGCCCGCTTCATCAAAGCCGGCTCCGATATCGTCTTCCAGATCCACTACACTCCCAACGGCCAACCTGTCGAGGACCGTTCCAAGCTCGGCCTCATCTTCGCGAAGACCGCACCTCACGAACGGGTCGCCACCCTGCCTATCGCCAACCGTGGACTCGTCATTCCGCCCGGTGCACCCAACCATGGCGTCGAGGCGGCCACCACAGCGCTTGCCCCTTTCCGTCTCGTCCGCATGATTCCCCACATGCACCTTCGTGGCAAGGCGTTCGAAGTCCGCATTGTGGAAGAAGGAGGCTCCCCCGAAGTTCTCCTCCGGGTCCCGAAGTACGACTTCAACTGGCAGAACGCCTACTCCCTCGCCAAAGAAAAGCAGATCAAGCCCGGCACCCGGATCGAGTGCACCGGTTGGTATGACAACTCTTCCAACAACCCCTTCAACCCCGATCCCAAAGCCGAGGTCCGTTGGGGCGACCAAAGCTGGGATGAGATGATGCTCGGCTATGTCGACGTCGCCATCCCCGTCAACGTCGACCCGCAATCGCTCCTCCTACGCCCTGCGCCCGCCCCTGCTCCGCCCGCGGCTTCCGTGAAAGCCCGCTTCATCGGGGTCTGGTCACTCCTCGCGGTCGAGACTACCAACGCGAGCGGTGCCATCACCCGAAGCTACGGCGACAAGCCCATCGGCCGCATCACCTACGACAAGGCTGGTCGCATGTCCGCCCTCCTGATGGGGCCGGACCGGAAGAAGATTGCCGCCGTCAACCTCCGCGATGCGACCGAAGCCGAAGCCCGCGGAATCCTCCAAGCCTTCACCTCCTACTACGGAACCTTCGACGTCGACCCCGTCGCGAAAACGGTTATTCACCACGTCGAGCTCTCCCTGCATCCCAACTGGGTCGGCACCGATCTGGTACGAACCTATGAGTTCAACGGCGACAAACTCACCCTCACCGCCATCACCGCCCCCGGTACCACCACCCGCCTCGTCTGGCAGCGACAAGAGTGAAACCTGGCGTTTCTTGGATTCCAACCGCGGCCGGTGGGCCAACTCGCCGTAAGGCGGTCGGGCACGCGGTCCCTACCGCTCTCTTCCGCCATCGCTGTCCTGTTCGTGAACCAGTCTCTCGCCGAACCGCTCCGCCCGCAAACTCCTCACCTTCCTTCACCCCATGTCGAAGGTCACCATGCCAGCGATAGTCTACCGGCCCGGGAGCGTTTCCATTCTGCGCGAGTTCCTCAAAGGAAGACTGCTCCTGCAACGCGAACCAGTCTACGGCGTCTAGCCGAGGCTCTCAAAGAGCCGAAGCTCCGTTCCATCGCGAACGGCCCCGGCCGCTCGCCCCCAAATGACCGAACCGCGCAGGAGCTTTCTCTTTTCTTAAGTTTCTTATACAATTCATGAGCCGTTCACATTTCTTGACACGATCAGTTGAACGGCTCTACGGAGGTCTATTTGAAATCAAGCAAAGTTGCTTTTCTGGCGCTGTTCGCCCTATGGCTCGCGTCCAGTCTATTCGGTCAGTCGTTCACGGGTAGTGTGAACGGCCTCATAACGGACGATTCCGGCGCCGCTGTCGGAGCCGCCAAAGTCGTCGTCACCGATCGGGATCGCGGAACTTCCTTCCGCTCCGTCGCTGACGGCTCAGGGCGTTTCGTCGTAACCGCCTTGCCGCCGGGGAACTATTCACTCTCCGTCGAAGCCGCGGGCTTTAAGAAGTATTCCAGCAGCGCCTTTAGCGTCGCCGTACAGGAACAGCGCTCCCTCAACGCGCAACTGCAAGTGGGCGATGTCACCACAACCGTCGAAGTCGCGGGCTCCGCTGCCCTCGTCAATACGACCATCTCGAACCTCGGCCAGGTGATCGATAACAAGTACATCCTGCAACTCCCGAACTTGGCGCGGAACTCGATGAGCCTCGCCTACCTAACTCCGGGTGTTGTCGGCTCCGGCGGCCGCCGCGGCGACAGCAACACCAACTTCAGCGCCAACGGCTCGCC
>JBKJLJ010000796.1:0-5583 GCA_046597015.1 Bryobacteraceae bacterium | reverse complement strand
CGCCTCGTCGAACTCCGCCAAACCACCGGCCTACCCGCGACGTTCTACTTCTACCTCACCAAAAACAACCACGGCCGCAACCTCGAAACCATCGAAATCCTCCAAGGCGGCGGCATCGGCACCTGGGTCGGTCTCGCCGTCCAGGATTTTGACGACGCCGTTCTCGAAGCCGTCAAGCGCGACAACATCCAGACCGGCGAAGCCATGAAGCTTCGCGACATTTGCGGCGAACGCGGCATCCCGACATTCAATGAGCTCATCCTCGGTCTCCCTGGCCAGTCGTACCAATCGTTCGCCCGCACCATCGCTACCGCCATGCCACCCCTGCCCCGGCATGACTTCGTCCTGTTCCTCTGCCGCCTCATTGATAACACCGAACTCGGCGACCCGGAATCCCGCGAACGCTTCGGCATCCAAACCCGCCGCTGCCAATGGAAAACCTCCACTGCCGGATGGGATCCCATCATCGACGAGTATCAGGAAGTAGTCGTCGGCACCCACGACATGCCCCTCGCCGACTGGCGCCGCACCTACCGCCTCTCCTTCTTTGCCTCCGCCCTCTACAACCTCCGACTGCTCCGCGTCGTTCTCCAACACGTCGTCGACCAAACCGCCCTCCCGCTGGAAAACTTCCTGGAGCGGCTAGCCGACCGAATGGACGAACCCCAACCCGGCTCCGTTTACGCCGAAATCGGCGAAACCATCGAGCGCTACACCGATTCCCTGCTAGCCGGCGGCCCCTTCGTCCTGCCCTTCGGCGACTCACCCACAGAGTCCGCCATCGTAGTCGACGAAGCCATCGCCCTGATCGCCCTCCGCCGTTATGACGAATTCCTGACCGAAACCAGAGCCGCCATCGGAGCCGACGCCGACTCCGTCGCCGAGGCCTTCCGGTATCAATCGCTCATCACCCCCCGATGGGGGCGCCCCGAACCGATTGAGGAAAACTTCGCCCACGACTGGCCCGCATACGGCGCTACAGGTCTCCCCAACGCCCGCCCGACGCAAGTTCGCTTCACCCCCAGCCCCGCGGTCACCTGCCCGAACTTCCGCGACTTCGCCGCCGCTCACCTCGGCTCCATCCGCGCCCGCCTCGACGTGGGCCGAGTCGAAATCTTGAACCACCCCCCGCTCACCGCGCCGCACTTCCTCGTCCTGCCAGCCACCGGCCTGGGAACGAACTAACCCTTGTATTCCCCCGGCAAAGGAGTAAACTAAGGCTTCCTGGGATACAAATTCCAGGTAAGCCCAGGAATCAAAGGAGGAGAATATGCACAATTCTCCGTTATTGATCCTCGGCGCACTCATCCTGCCCCTCTTGGCCCTCGGCCAAACAAGCCGCCCGCCCCTCACGCCCCAGGCGCTCCGGGGCCAGGCCCTCTTCCAGAAATCGCCCAAAGGCGTTGCCTGCGGCACCTGCCACACGCTCGGAGGCATCGGCACAGCAGTCGGACCAGACCTATCCAAACTGGCCTCCGCCGCCACCCCTCGCGGTCTTGTCATGGCCATTGAAATGACCATGACCGCCTACGTCCAGCAGGTCAAAACCGCCAAAGGCGAGTTCCCTGGGATCCAAAAGCAAAAGGTAGGCGACACCCTCGAAATTTGGGATCTCAGCAAGCTCCCCCCGACGCTCCGCACCTTCCCGGCGGCGGACATCCGCTCCATGCGAGGCAACGAAAAGTGGGTCCACCCTCCCACCGCCGCACACTACGATCCCCAGGAGTTAGCCGACATCATTGGCTTCCTGAAGTTCGCCTCCACCGGCCTCGAGAAGGAAGTTACTGCCACCGAGTTAGGCAGATAACCCGCCCCCGCTCGCGGCGTAGTCAACGAACTGCGCCGCCCCAATCGCCACCCCCAACCCGCTATCCTATTCACCAGATGAACCCACCTCGGATCGTTCTCCTCCTCCTCGCCCTCTCCACCCTGATCGCCCAAACCCGCATGAACGATCACCTCTTCCCCATCCGCGTAGACCGCAAGTTCGGCTTCATCAACCGCACGGGTACGGTCGTCGTCCCTCCGCAGTTTGACGCCGTCGGCGAACCTAGCGAAGGCCGCGTCCGCATCACCGTAGGCAGCCTCTCCGGCTATATCGATCTCGCCGGCAAGCCCATCATCCCCGCTAAATATACGACCGCCAGCGACTTCCACGATGGCCGCGCCGTCGTCCTCCAGGGCACCCAATACGCCCTCCTCGACCCCGCCGGAGCCCTCATCGCCGACATTCCCCATCGCGTCCTTGGCAGCTTCCACCAAGGCCTCCTCCGCGTCCAGGCCGCCGGCCGCCCCACTCGTTACGGCTTCGTCGACCGAATCGGCCAACCCGTCATCCCACCGCAATTCACCCCCGCCGGCGAGTTCCCCGACGACCCCGCCAACCTCAACTTCGGCGGCCTCGACGATCAATGGTGCTACTTCGACCGCACCGGCAAAATCCTCCTTCGCCTCCCCATGCACGTCGGCGGTCAACTCGTCGGGGCTCAATCCTTCGTCAACGGACGAATCCGCGTCAAAGAAGGTTTCACCTGGGGTTTCAAGGACGCCTCCGGCGCCTGGGCAATCGCCCCTAAGTTCAACGACGCGCAAAACTTCCAGGACGGTTTTGCTCAAGTCCAGGATGGGGCCAAGTGGATCACCATCGACACCCAAGGCAAGACCGTCGACCCGGACAAACGCAAGCTAAAGCCCATCGCCCCGCCCGCGGAGGGCCTCTCCCTCGCCCGCGAAGACGACCTCCTCGGCTGGCTCGATTCCCGCAACAAACTCGCCTTCCCTCTGCGGAAGTACGCCGAGGCCTTCAGCTACTCCGGCGGCCTCGCCCGCTTCAAGCTCGACGGCACCTTCGGCTACCTCGACAAGTCCGGCAACCCCAAAATTCCCAATCAATTTCCGTTTGCCGCCGACTTCAGCCACGGCCTGGCCGCCGTTCAACTCCCCGACGGCGCAAGCGCCTACATCGACCCGCAAGCAAAAATTGTGTGGAAGTCAGCCCCCCTGCGCTAGACCCGTTTCCAGCACTCCGTCTCTTATACCGCCCCCCGCACCATTAGCCCACCCGCCAGTTCACTAGAGTCAGCGCAACGCCGGTCCTCTGAATTGCTTGAAAATGCTCCGTGTTCCCGGTTACCAGAGGGAGCCCAAGACGAATCGCCACCGCCGCAATCAGGCAGTCCGTAAGTTCGAGCGTCGAGCCTTGTTTCCATGCCGTAGCCTTGACAATCGCAGCGTCAAAGTAATCTGTAGCGGTCGGCGTGATCTGTTGGTTCTGATTCAACCAGGCCAACGCCTTTCCCAGCTGAGCCGAAGCGCCTTTGAACTCCAAGCCAAACACGATCTCGTGCACCGTAACGCTGGTGAATAGGAAGGTCCCATGTTGACGCGCATAGTTGGCAGCATGACTCGCAACCACCCTGTCGTGCCCCTTGAGGTATTCAGAAAGGATGTCCGTGTCGAGGATTGCTCTAGACATCTAACGCGCGTCGAACGGACCGCTTGGACGGCGTCTTTCCTCATAAGCGAGTTGGACCACATCGTCCAACAACGCGGAATCGTCTGGACTGCCAAACAAACTGAGCCCTTGCTCGAAGACCGTTCCATTGGCCACGCCCCGCTCTGCTGAACGGTGTCGCCCCAACCACACGTAGAGTTCAGCCAATTCTTGAGGCGGAAGCTCGTCAATTGCGCGTTCGATTTCCTGTAATGAATTCATGTTTCCTGCCTCCGCTCATTCCACAATACCGAATCTTGCGGAGAGTTGCGTCACTGACAGCCCCTAAGCGCATCTGGCAGAATACATCCCTAGCGTTTGCTGCTGCTTACTCTCAGTTTCTCCGCCGGCTTGGGAACAGCAGAACCCATCGGCCAATCTCTGACGACGAAGTCTACCGCACCTCCCACAACGGCGGCGAGCGCCGGGCCAGCCGCTCGGGCAGTGTCGAATATCAAACCATCCTCGAATGGATCCGCCGCAGCCGACAGTAAAAGAATAGTTTTGCTGATAACCTAATTGCCTATGACGTCCCCGACGACCTCCGGCAGTCCTTTGGACACTCGCATGAGCGCCCTCCATTGGCGCGCCCTGATTCTCCTCGTCCTCTCCGTCGGCATCAACTACATCGACCGCGGCAGCCTCTCCATCGCCGCCCCCATTCTTCAAAAGGAAATGGGCCTCTCCCCCGAACAACTCGGGCTCCTCTTCTCTTCCTTCTTCTGGACCTACGCCTCGTTCCAAATCCTCGCCGGCTGGCTCGTTGACCGCTACAACGTCAACGTCGTCTTCGGCATCGGCTTCCTCGTCTGGTCCTGCGCCACCGCCGCCACCGGCATGGTCGGCGGCTTCACCGGCCTGCTCATCCTCCGCGTCCTCCTCGGCGCCGGTGAATCGGTGGCCTACCCCGCCTACTCCAAAATCCTCGCCACCGGCTTCCCCGATCGCCATCGCGGCCTCACCAACGGCCTCATCGACGCCGGCTCCAAATGCGGACCCGCCATCGGCACCCTGCTCGGCGGCCTCCTCGTCGCCGCCTACGGCTGGCGATTCCTCTTCCTCGCCCTCGGCCTCGGCAGCCTCCCCTGGTTAATCGGCTGGATGCTCTGGGCCCCCAAGTCGGTCGTCCGGCTGGATAAGAAAACGAACCCCGGTCCCACCGCCCGCGAAATCCTCAGCCACCGCTCCACCTGGGGCACCTTCCTCGTCCTGTTCGCCATCAACTACGCCTGGTATTTCCTCCTCACCTGGCTCCCCACTTACCTCGTTCAGCAGCGCCACTTCACCATGGAGAAAATGGCCTTGCTCGGCTCCGTGGCTTTCTGGGGCCTCGCCGGCTCCACCACCATCGCCGGCATCGCGTCTGACCGTTGGATCGCCCGCAACCAAAACCCCACGAAGGTCCGCAAAACCTTCGTCGCGAGTGGCCTGCTGCTGTGTACTCTCCTCGTCCCCGCCTGCTACGTCGAGGACGCGAACGTCAGCATGGGGCTCATCATCGCCGCCTGCCTCTGCTTCGGCCTCACGACCTCCAACCACTGGGCGGTCACCCAAACCCTCGCCGGGCCCCTCGCCGCGGGAAAGTGGACGGGCCTCCAGAACGGCTTCGGCAACCTCGCCGGCGTCGTCGCGCCGTATCTCACCGGGGTCATCGTCCAGCGCACCGGTAACTACGATTACGCCTTCCTCGTCGTGGCGTTCTTCCTTTTGATGGGCGTCTGCTCCGTGCTGTTCCTGGTGGGCCCCATCCGCCAAATCGAATGGAAGAAGTCGACCGCGCTACCGGGGTAACTCTTCGAGAGAGCAGCTCAGGTAGATCCGCTAAGGTAAGCTAGCTTGAGCAGGATGCCCCTCCGTCCCGGTGATCAACTCGGAAGTTACCAAATCGTCGCCCCGCTCGGCGCGGGCGGCATGGGCGAAGTCTACCGCGCTCGCGACTCCAAGCTGAATCGCGATGTCGCCATCAAGGTCCTTCCCGCGGCTCTCGCCAAAGATGCGGATTATCTCGCCCGCTTCCAGCGAGAAGCGCAGGCGCTGGCCGCGCTCCAACATCCCAACATCGCCTCCATCTTCGGCCTCGAAGGCAACGC
>JBKJLJ010000677.1:0-10308 GCA_046597015.1 Bryobacteraceae bacterium | reverse complement strand
CATAGCGATGGACCCCCAAACCCGCGAAATTCCCGAAAATACGCCTCCCCTTTCCCGCCCGTCACAGACCATTCAAATTTATTTTCTACCCGTAATTCGTTAATTCTAATAGGCTGGTCCCGCCAACTCCGGGAATCTGGCAGCAAAATGCTTGACACGTATGTGCTAGATTTCTATCGCGGGCGCTGCTCTGCGTCGGCCTCTGATCAGGCCGAAGCAATCAGCGCCTTTTCCATTTCCAAAGGAGAAATCAAGGTGAAAGATCTAACGGATGAACAAAAGGTGGCGCGGGCCGAACGCTCCCGTCTCAACGGTAAAAAAAGCAAAGGCCCCGTCACGACCGACGGCAAATATCGATGCTCCATGAACGCAATCTCGACCGGCGAGCACGTCGAACTGCACAAAGAGGATCTACCCCCATTTTTTGCCCTTTTGACCACCGATGATCGGCATGCGTACGTCCGCTCCCATCAGAGTCACATGCGAAAGTTCCGGCCGGACTCGGAACTCGAACTCGGCCTGCTCCGTCGCATGGTCTGCGCCCTCTTCCAATACGATCGGTTCACCAGTCTGTACAACGAAGCCTTACAGCGAGACCTCGATCAGGTCCTGCGCGAATATCCGTCCATCGGCTTGAGCGACCAATTTCTCCAGGGCAATATCCGCATGGCCAAACAGAAAGACCTGCTCCGCTACATCGAACGAGGCCAGAAACTGCAATTCGCCGCCTACAACGGCTTTATCAAAACGTTGCTCCAAGTGCGCAAAGGCTTCCCAGTCGATCCGCCTGAACCGGTCGACATCAGCGCCGATACCAAGGAGATCGAAGACCCCGGTCCAGAGCCCGCCGTCATGGCCCAACTCCTCCAAATGGCCGACCAAGCCAAAAAGGAACCCAGTTTCGTCCTTCCCTTTTATGTCGTTAACATGTTGAATGATAAGCATCTTATGAGCAAAATTGCCCCAAATTACGACCTCGGCGATTTACTCGACCGCTACGGGCTCGGTGATCGGCCCAAAGCGGCGTAACGGCGAAGCATCGACAACGGACTCCCGGTGCGCGATACTTTGAGCTTGAACTATGGGTGAATCACTCGGCATGGTAGAAACGCGCGGCTTGGTCGCAATGATCGAAGCTGCGGATGCAATGGTCAAAGCCGCCAACGTCAAAATCGTCGGTTGGGAAAAGGTCGGTTCTGGCTACGTCACGGTCATTGTGCGGGGGGACGTCGCTGCTGTCCGCGCCGCCACGGACGCCGGTGCCGCGGCCGCTCGGCGTGTAGGAGAACTGATCGGCGTCCACATCATCCCCCGCCCCCACGGCAGCCTGGAAAACGCTCTGCCCATTGGCAAGGCCAACGGTAAATAAATGATCTTGGCGCGCGTAGTCGGAACCATCGTCGCCACCCGCAAGGACCCGCGCCTCGACGGCAAGAAACTCTTGATCATTAAGCCCATCACCCCCGAAGGTAAGGATGAAGGCAGTTACCTCATCGCCGTCGATTCCGTCGGCGCCGGCTTCCGTGAAACCGTCATCGCCGTCACCGGCAGCTCCGCCCGCATGGCCGATGGCTGCAAAGACCGGCCCGTCGATACTGCCATCATTGGCATCGTTGACACGATCAGCCTCGACAAGAAGAGCAAGTAGCCATGTACATCGGCAAGGTCATCGGTCGCATCGTCGCTACCATCAAAGACCCCGGCCTCGCCAGCCAGCGCCTTCTCATCGTCCAACCGCTCACGCCCCAACTACTCCCCACGGGCAAGCAAATCGTCTGTACTGACTCGCTCGGCGTCGGCTCCGGTGAACTCGTTTACTGGACCCGCGGGAAAGAATCCAGCTTCCCGTTCCTCCCCGCAGAGGTCCCCACCGACTCGACCATCGTCGGCATCGTCGACCGGCTCAATCTATGCTGATCGCCCGCGTCATCGGCGACGCCACCGCCACTATCAAGCATCCCAGCCACGAAGGGCAGAAGCTACTCCTCGTGCAACCCGTCCAACTCGATCTCTCCACTCCCCGCGGTGACGCGGTCATTGCCGTCGATGCCGTCGACGCCGGCCCCGGAGATCTCGTCCTCCTCGCCATCGAGGGCTACTGCGCGATGACCGCCGTAGGCCGCCCGGACTCACCGATCGATGCCGCGGTTATTGGTGTAATTGACCGCGTCGACCTCGTCTAGCCGGCTCCGCCGCACGCGCGGACTCCGGTCGGACCGGTACAGCAGCAGGGTCACCATCGTTCCCACGATCAACGTTCTACCTAGCGCCAACCCGTAGTACATCCGTTCTAAAGCCGCAACTTGAACGACCTCGGGCGGCACCGGAAAAACTACCCGAAAGTCTAATTGGCGGCCCACTGCCACCATCTGCGGGGTCAGTAAGTAGGCCGACGCCGCTCCGAGCAATAAGAGAACCGCGGTCATACTAATCAGCGCTTTACCATGCTTGTTCATAACCACCGCTACTAGCAAAAATAGGCAGATCACTAAGTCGGCATTGCCCCAGGACTCAAAAAGGCCGCGGTTCACTTCTGAACTGCCGTGCGCCAACAACGTCCGTACCTTGTCATTGCCCAGTTCTTCAATCCACTTACTCGCTTCATGGGGCGGAATCGCCATCACGGATGCTACCGTCCGCAGGCTCAACGATGTAACGTACGTCACCATAACCATCCCGGCCAGCCAAAGGCCCAGAACAAAGGCGATCATTCGACGAGAGTGCATGAGCCTTTTAGTTTACCAGCCTTAAGCTACTTTTCCGCCGCACGGATGTCTTTCAGGATCAGCCCCCAGCCCTCCCCGCCCCGCGCCCGTCCCCAAGCGTCTTCTTCCACCACCACCGCCAAATCAACCCGGTCTCCGGCCCGAAACTGCCCCGCCAACTCCGCCATCCTCCAGCCTTTCACTACTTTCATTACCCCTCCCTGCCGAACTTTCACAAACAAGTGCTTTTCGTTCTTCACTTCCGGGGTCATTGCCACGTCCACTCCCCTCAGCATCACGAGGGGCGGCGGGTTGCCCGCACCGAACGGGGCCAAACTTAGCAGCTCCATAGCTCCCTGCTCCTCCAAATCCGGCAACGTCGCCTCGGCGTCAATCTCGATCACTGGCCGCAGGTCCTCCGGCCCCAATCGTGCCCCTGCATAGGCCTGAAACCTCTCTCGAAACGCCGCCACGTTTTCGGCCCTCATCGTCAAGCCAGCCGCCTGCTTATGACCCCCAAATTTTATAAACAGCTCTGGCATCGCCTCCAGCGCGTCCAACAAATGAAACGTCCCGGGGCTCCTCCCCGACCCTTTCACCTCCCCCGTCGCGGCGTCTTCGCTCAACACAAACACCGGCCTCACATACATCTCCGCCAAACGCCCTGCCACGATCCCCACCACCCCCTGATGCCATCCAGCCGCCGCGTAAACCAGCCCGGCCTGCTCCTCGCTGACGGCAATCCGCCTACATTCTTCTAAAATCTCCGCCGTCGTCTCCTGGCGCGCTTTGTTCATCGTGTCCAGTGCCTCGGCCAACTCCTGCGCCCGCGCCGCATCGGTCGTCAAGAACAGCTCAATCACGTTCCGCGCATCGTCCATCCGCCCCGCCGAGTTGATCCGTGGCCCAATCTGAAACCCCACCTGCCGCGCTGATAACCCCGCCCCCTCGACCAGCCCCGCTACCTTGAACAACGCCCTCAAACCGATGTTGCGTGGGGCCCGCAACCCCTCCAACCCATGCTTCACGATCACCCGATTCTCGCCCGTCAAGGGCACCACATCCGCCACCGTCGCAATCGCCGCCAGCTTCAAAAACGAATTCAGTAAACGCTCCCGCTTGCCCGCTTCCCATCCCAGTTCCATGAATAACGCCTGGGCCAATTTCAACGCCACCGCCGCGCCACAAAGGTTTTTGGCCGGATACAAACAGTCCGCCCGGTTCGGGTTCAACACCGCTACCGCCGCCGGCAGTTCGCCCTCTGGCAAATGGTGGTCCGTCACTATTACGTCGATCCCCAACTGCCCCGCATGCGCCACCACCGCCCCCGCTCGGATTCCCGTGTCCACGCTAACGATGAGCCCCACCCCCTCCGCCGCCGCCTGCTCCACCACCTCCGCCCGCATCCCGTACCCTTCCCGCATCCGGTGTGGCACATGGAACCCCACGTCGGCTCCCGCAAGCCGCAACGCGCTCACCAGAATCACCACCGCCGACGTCCCGTCCACGTCGTAGTCCCCGTACAGTAGAATCTTTTCCCGCGTCTGCACCGCCGCCGCCAAACGCTGGGCCGCCTTTCTCATATCGGCTAGCAGGTAAGGGTCTTGCAACTCCGACAGCGACGGCGCCAGAAACCTCTGCGCCGCGGCGACCGCCCGGATCTCCCGGGTCCACAATACCCGCGCCGTCGGCAGCCTCAGCCCCAACGCCTCGGCCAACGCCAGGACGGGCCCCTCCGGATGAACCGGCACAATCCACCGCGCCGTTTGGCGCCCGGCCGTCAGTTCCGTGAGAAGAATCCGCCCGTCATGGGGTCTTCTTCCTCGCTGTCCTCGCCGGCCGGCATCCACAGGTCGATGTCGTTCATGATCGAAAGTAATTCGTTCATAAACTCGCTCCGCGCCTCGAACATGTACACGCGGGTTTCGTAGTCAAAGCTGATCTCAATCTGCGAGGTAAATCCCGTATAAGGCTGTAGCTTCTTCAGCCGCCGTTCCATATCTCGCCGCTCCGGTTGTGGCATTTCGCAATCGGACAACTCTTCACTCACGTCGTCAATGTTCTGTTGCTCAAACCCGCGCGTGTGCAGCACAATCACCTTCACCCCGAGCCGCTGCGAACACTCCACAAACTCTCGAAAATCGGGCCGTTTCTCCACGTCCCACATCACCACGCTACCGTCATCGGTCAGCCTCGATTCGCCGTGAAAAATCACGACCCCCCGGGACTCCAAATAAGGCGGCAATTCGTTCTTTAAACTATCCAAGTCAGGCTGCATGAGTTAGTAATCCGTAGCGGGCTTACCCGCCCTTGTCTTATCACTGGGGGTCTTATCACTGCGGGTCATGATCAGAATCTCTTCGCGTTGCTGGCCGGCCAAGTCCCGCGCCGCCGGCGTCACAATGCACTTCGCGCAAATATAAATCTTCTTTCCCTGGCGGATCGCGTCTCGAACATCGTTCTCGCACACAAAGTCTACCGTAGCCGGCTTCGGCTCAGGAGCCGTCACCACCGGCACCTCGCTCCCGTCGCGCCGGGCGAGAAACCGGTCCACAATCCCAGCCGTTGCCGACGGAGCCGGTGCCACCCCGCGGTTGGCTAGATACCGTTCTACCGCCGCCACCACCCGATTCTTATCCACCACTGTTTCGCCCGTCGCCACAGTCCCTACTTTGGCAGGCTTTCCCAGCGCAGGCAAGGCCTCGTGCGGCTCCCGCACCGCCCAGGCCACTCGTTTAATGTTCAAAAGGTGCAGCGGCGTTACGTTGTCGCCGGTCGAATTTCCCGCTACCGCCCCACATCCCAGCGTCATCGCGGGAAACAGGTTCGTCGTAATCCCCACGGAGCCCTGCGGCGTCGGCGAATTCACCAAAATCCGATACGCTGGCATCCGCTTCCCGTACTCTAGCGCCCGCGACTCGTCTTGCGTGTAAATCCCGCACGTATGGCCCAATCCATGGAATTGCAAAACGGCTTCGCATGCCGCCAGCGCCCCGTTCCAATCCGCTACGAAATGCACCGCCAACACCGGCGAAAGCTTCTCCGCCGATAGCGGATACTCCTTGCCGATCCCGCCAACTTCACACGCCAAAACGCGCGTTCCCGTCGCTACGCTAAATCCCGCAGCCTGCGCGATCACTGGCGCCGCGTGCCCCACTAACTCCGGGTTCACCGCCGTCCCTTTCGCAAACAACACTCGCTCTAACGCCTTCGTCTCGTCCGCCGTGCAAACATGGGCCCCTTGCCCGCTCAGCGCCCGCAGTACGGCCTCCCGCCGGCTCGTCTCGGCCACCAGAGTCTGCTCGCTCGAACATAGCGTCCCGAAGTCAAACGACTTCCCGGACAAAATCTTGCCCACCGAAGCGTCCACATCTGCCGAAGTATCCAGCAACACCGGCACGTTCCCGGGCCCTACGCCGTACGCCGGCTTCCCGCTCGAATAAGCGGCCTTCACCATCGCGCCGCCCCCGGTTGCCAGAATTACCGCCGTCTTCGGATGGCGCATCAGTGCGTTCGTCGCTTCCAGCGTCGGTTGCGTCAAGCATTGCAGCAACCCCTCCGGCGCTCCCGCCGAAATCGCCGCCCGGTACAGCGTCTCCACTGTCGCGCAGCTGCAACCCTTGGCTCGCGGGTGCGGGCTAATCACAATCGCGTTCCCGGCCTTCAGCGCAATCAGGGTCTTATAGATCGCCGTCGAAGTCGGGTTGGTCGTCGGCAAAACCGCCGCGACCACGCCCAGCGGAGCGGCGATCTCGGTGATCCGTTCGTCGGCCAATTCCCGCAGCACGCCTATCGTCCGCATGCCCCGTAACCGCTGCGGGAGCAACTCCGCCGCCAGCAGGTTTTTGGCAAGCTTGTCCGCCGCGTTGCCGTAGCCGGTCTCGTCCGCGGCCATCTCCGCCAGCTTACGGGCGTTGCCACGCGCGGCTTCCGCCATCCGCTCGACAATCGCGTCCACCTGCTCCTGGCTGAAGTGGCGATACTTCTCCCAGGCCGCCCAGGCTTTTTCGACCTTCGTGCGGACCTCTTGGATCGTTATCAGGTCCGGATCGTGCAGCATCGCTGCCAGTACCTAGCCGTGGCCTACTTTTCGGACTTCTTCATCGCGCCGGGGAGAATCTTTTCGACTTCCTCGTGCGGATTCGGGATCACATGCACCGCCACCAGTTCACCCACGCGCCGCGCTGCCGCTGCGCCAGCGTCCGTGGCGGCTTTCACCGCACCTACGTCGCCGCGTACGGTCACCGTCACGTAGCCCGCGCCAATGTATTCCTTACCGGTTAACGTTACGTTCGCCGTCTTGACCATGGCATCGGCCGCTTCAATCGCGCCGATCAGGCCTTTCGTTTCTACCATGCCGAGTGCTTCCATAGGATCTTCAGCGAGAGTACCACAATACATCCCACATTTCTCCCGGTCCGTTAGAGAATCGGCCAACTCGAAGAACTACAATGGAAAAGGGCGTCTCGCCCCCCGCGTTTGGTTCCGCCCTCCGGCCGTTCCTCACATCCCCCTCTCCATCTCTATCAATGATCACGCTCAACCTCGCCGGAAAACGCTTCGGCCCCAAACTGCTCTTTGAAAACGTCTCCTGGCTCATCACGCCCCAGGAACGCGCCGGCTTGGTCGGCGGTAACGGAACCGGCAAGTCAACGCTCCTCAAGATCCTCGGCGGCATGGACACCCTGGATTACGGCTCCATCCAATTTACGAAGGGCATGACCCTCGGCTACCTTCCGCAGGATGGCCTCGCCCTCAGCGGCCGCACCGTATTCGCCGAATGCATGAGCGTGTTCGACGACCTCAAGGATATGGAGCGGGAAATGGAAGCCCTCACCGGCTCCATGTCCGACCTCGATCCCACCAGCTCCGAGTACCAGGTCGTCACCGATCGTTTCCACCGCCTCGAAAACGAATTCACCACCCGCGACGGCTACACCGTCGAATCCCAAGTCGGCATGGTTCTCGACGGCCTCGGTTTCCATAAGGATGATTGGCGCCGCCCCACCGAAGAGTTCTCCGGCGGCTGGCAGATGCGGATTGCCCTCGGTAAACTGCTCCTGGCCAAACCCAGCCTTCTCCTCCTCGACGAGCCTACCAACCACCTCGACATCGAAGCCCGCGACTGGCTCGAACACTACCTCCAAACTTACCCCTACGCCTTCGTCATGATCTCGCATGACCGTTACTTCCTCGACGTTACTGTCAAGAAGATCGTCGAGATCTGGAACAAGGGCATGCACTTCTACAGCGGTAACTACGAAAAGTATCTCGATCAAAAGAACGAGCGCCGTCTCCAGATTGAAGCCGCCTACCGCAACCAGAAGGAGCGCATCGAAGCTCTTGAAGCGTTCATCAATCGGTTTCGCGCCCAAGCCACCAAAGCTAAACAGGTCCAGAGCCGCATCAAGGAACTCGACAAGATCGAGCGCATCGAAATCCCGCCCGACGAAAAGACCATCAATTTCTCCTTTCCGCAACCCAAATCCAGCGGCCGGGTCGTGGCCGAATGCAAGGGAATCGCCAAGGTCTACGGGCCGAAGACCGTCTTCTCCGACGTCACCTTCACGATCGAACGCGGAGACCGCATCGTCCTCGTCGGCCACAACGGAGCCGGCAAGTCGACCCTCATCAAGCTCCTCTCCGGCTCCGAACCCTTAACCCGCGGCACTTACGATCTCGGCCACAACGTCGATGTCGATTACTTCGCTCAGGATCAATATAAAGAGCTGGACGTTAATGCTACGATTCTCGACGATCTAACCAGCATCGGCGGCGGTAAAACCCAAACCGAACTCCGCAGTCTCCTCGGTTGTTTCCTCTTCAGTGAGGACGATGTCTTCAAGCGGATCGGCGTGCTTTCCGGTGGCGAACGCAACCGCTACGCCCTCGCGAAGATGCTCCTCCGCCCCTCGAATTTTATGCTCTTAGACGAGCCGACCAATCACTTGGACATGCGAGCCAAGGATGTCCTGCTGAACTCCCTCTCGAACTTTACGGGTACGGTCGTCCTCGTCTCTCACGACCGATATTTCATTGATAACTTAGCCACCAAGGTCTTCGAAGTCGGCAACGGAACCATCGAAGTCTACCCCGGAACCTACGAAGAGTATCTGTGGAAGAAGTCCGGCCAGGACGAAGTTCTGGAAGCGAAGATGACCGAGCAGTTAGCGACAACCGCCGCCGCTGCCATCCCGCCCGCCGCGGTCGAGGCCAAAAAGCGCGTCAACCCGATGAAGTTGAAGCAGCTCCAGGACCGTTGCAAGCAGTTGGAACGAGAGATCGCCTCGGCTGAAACCGACGTCGCCACCCTCGAAGCCGCTCCTTACGTCAACCCCGAAGAAGCCCAGCGAACCGGAATTAAACTCGACCAGCGCCGCAAAGACCTCGAAAATCATATGGCCGAATGGGAAGAAACCTCCGCGACCCTCGAATCACTCGGCTAACTAAATCCACTTTCTTCGCAGCAGCCACATCTTGATCAACTGGGTCACGCTCAAGTAGCCGAACAGCGTCAACAAAAGGATCGGCCAATACTTTGCCGGCAATGCCGTCAGCCCCAACGCCGGCGCCAGCGGCGAGTAAGGCAGCAAGACTCCAAAAGAAATCACCGCGATCGTCGTCATCGTCAGCGGCCAACTCGCCCGGCTCTGCAAAAACGGAATCTTGTTCGTGCGAATCACGTGGATGATCAACGACTGCGTGACCAGCGATTCCACAAACCATCCGGTTTGAAACACCGCGGCCCGGCTCGGGTCCCAGCAATCAAAAACATACAACATCACAAAAAAGGTGGTGTAGTCGAAAAGCGAACTGATTGGTCCAATGAACAGAATGAACCGCTTGATCTCTTCGAGGTTCCATGGTCGCGGATGGTTCACCTGCTCCTCATCCACGGAATCCATCGGAATCGGGATCTGCGAAAAATCGTAGAGCAAATTGTTCGTCAAGACCTGGATCGGGGCCATCGGCAGAAAAGGTAGAAACGCACTCGCCCCCACCACGCTCAGCATGTTTCCGAAGTTGGAACTCGCGCCCATCCGCACGTATTTCAGAATGTTCGAGAACACTTTGCGGCCTTCGACCACCCCGCCCTCGAGCACCATCAAGTCCTTTTCCAACAGAATCAAATCTGCCGATTCCTTCGCAATGTCCGTCGCCGTGTCTACGGAAATCCCGACGTCCGCCGCCCGCAACGCCGGTGCGTCGTTGATCCCATCCCCCATAAATCCAACTACATGGCCGGCACCTTGCAACGCGCGGATGACTCGCTGCTTATGCGCTGGCGACAACCGCGCAAACAGCACCGTCTTTCCCACCGCCGTAGCCAACTCCACGTCCGACATCGTTTCAACTTCGCCGCCCAACAGCATCGGCTCCGGTTCGAGCCCCACATCCTTGCAAACCTTGCGGCTAATCAAATGGTTGTCGCCCGTCAGAATCCGGATCGCGACTCCTTGCTTTTGCAACGCCGCAATCGCTTGGCGGGCCGACTCCTTCGGCGGATCGAGAAACGCCACATAACCCCGCAACGTTAACTCCCCTTCGTCCCCCCGCTTGCAAAGCACTTTACCGGTCAGCTCCTTAGTCGCCACTGCCAGCA
>JBKJLJ010000665.1:0-7159 GCA_046597015.1 Bryobacteraceae bacterium | reverse complement strand
GCGCCCCGTGCTATGGAAATGACGCTGAAAAAAGCCGGCTCCTAAGCAACTTCCTGTGCAACTGATCTATCTTGGCTTCCTGATCGCCGCCTCGCTGCAGGCGCAGTCCTCCGGTCTTGTCCGGGCCGCTAACATCCCCATTCCCGGCGCGGTGGTTACCGCGAATCAGGGAGAGCAGAAGCTGGAAACCGTCACCGACGAGCAGGGCCGCTATGAGCTTCCGTTGCCTCCGGGCGACTGGGTCCTCACCGTCCAAATGTTCGGTTTCGCGACGGCAACCCAAAAGCGCAAATCCCCCGAAACCCAGCCCGCCCAATGGACCCTGCAACTCCGCTCGGCGGGCCAGGCGGCCTCGGAAACGGTCGTCGCTCTCCCCGACCTTCCGGCCTCGGAGCCCCCTGCCTCCCCTGAGCCGGGCGACAATAACGAAGCGTTCCTTCTCAATGGGAGCCTGTCGCGGGGCCTTACCGGCGGCGCAGCAGAAGCCCCTCCCGAGTTCGGTCGACCTGACGGCCCCGGCGGCATGCGCCCCGAGGGAGGTACGGAAGGCGGTCCGCCTCAAGGTGGCTTTGGCGGTGGACCGCCCGGCGGCGGTTTTGGCGGTGGTGGCGGCGGCTTCGGCGGTGGACGAGGCGGCGGCGGGGGAGGCTTCGGCGGACCGGGCGGCGGTCGTGGTCCCGGCGGCGGTCGCGGACCCGGCGGACCCGGCGGTCGAGACGCTATTCGTGCCCGCAACGCCAAAGTCGGTGCGGCAACGGTCGGCAACCGACGCAAAGGTAACAATGGAGTTCGGGGTGCCCTCTCTCTCCAAGCGCGCAACGCTGATTGGAACGCCCGTCCCTACTCCCTTACGGGGCTCGAGTACGACCGTCCCGACCAAGCCCAATACCGCGTCAACGCCGTCCTCGGCGGACCGCTCAAGATTCCTAAACTCATTATTGGCGATACGACTGCTTTCAGCCTTTCCTATAACCTCACCTACGGCCGCAACCCCTTCAATGGCGTCGCTACCGTCCCCACCGCTCTCGAACGCGCCGGCGATTTCTCCGCCTCCCGTACGAACGTTCCCGTAACCCTTTACGACCCTCTGTCCGGCCTCCCCTTCGACAAGAACCGCATCCCCGCTAACCGTATTGACCCCGTGGCCCGCGGCCTGCTCACCCTCATTCCCGCCGCCAACTCCCCCAGTGCCGTTCAAAACTACCAGTTTGTCACCGGCGTCCCCCAAAACTCGCAACAGCTCAGCCTCCGGCTCAACCGAGCTATCAATCGCAAGGATCGCGTCTCCGCCAACATCGGCTGGCAGAACCGATCCGGCCAAAATGCCCAACTCTTCGGCTTCCTCGATGAAGCCAACGGCCACGGCTACAGCCTCGAACTTTCGTGGAATCGCAATATCACCCAGCGCCTCATTCAAGTCGTGCGTTACCGCCTCACTCGCAACGTCACCGAAAATACCCCTTTCTTCGCGAACACCCGCGACCTCGCCACCGAACTCGGCATCGCCGGCGCCTCCCGCGACCCTCTCAACTGGGGCCCCCCCACCCTCAACTTCACCAATTTCGGCCGCCTCTCCGATGGCGCCCCGCTCTTTCGCCGCGACTTCAATAACACCGTCAACTACGGCCTCACGTGGGTCCGGGGCAAACACACCGTCCAAACAGGGGCCGACCTCACCCGCAATCGCAATAACAATCGCACCGACTCTAACGCCCGGGGCACGTTTACTTTCTCGGGCCTCGCCACCAGCCGGGTCGATGCTTCCGGTGTGCCCACCGCCGCCACCGGCTACGACTTTGCCGACTTTCTCCTCGGCCTCCCCCAGTCTTCCTCCCTGCGCTTCGGCTCGCCGTCCAACTACTTCCGCGGCACCAACTACTCCGCTTTCGTGCAGGACGAATGGAAAGTCCGATCCAATCTCAGCGTCAATCTCGGCTTTCGTTATGAACTCTTCGGACCCCTCTATGAACGTTACGACCGCCTTGCTAACCTTGATTTCGCAGCTGGGCTAACCGCCGTGGCCGCCGTTACACCCGGCAAAATCGGGCCTTACAGCGGCGAGTTCTCCCGCTCCCTGGTCGACGCCGACCGTAATAACTTCGGCCCCCGCATCGGCCTTGCCTGGAAGCCTACTGCCCAAGGCCGCCTCACGGTTCGCGCCGGCTATGGCTGGTACTACAACGGCAACGTCTATCAAAACTTTGCCACTCGACTCGCTTCCCAGCCTCCCTTTGCTCAGACCGGAACCGTTCAGTCGACCGCCGCCCGTCGCCTCACCCTTGCGAACGGCTTCGCCCAAACGCCCTCCCAGAGCATCCAAAACACCTTCGCCATCGACCGTTCCTATCGCGTCGGCTACGCCCAAACCTGGTCCCTCTCCATCCAACGAGACCTCTTCCGCGCCTACGTCCTCGAAGTCGGCTACCTCGCCACCAAGGGCACCCGCCTCGACATGCAGCGCTCGCCCAACCGCTCCGCTCCCGGCTCCCAACTCGACGCCGAAGCCCGCCGCCGCATCGGCAACGCCGTCGGATTCACCCTCGATTCTTCGGAAGCAAATTCGATCTTCCATTCCGCCCAAGTCCGCATCACCCGCCGTTTCACGAAAGGCATCTCCGGCAATGCCCTCTATACGTGGGGCAAGTCGCTCGACAACGCCAGTTCCATCGGCGGCGGCGGAGGCGGCGGCACGGTCGCCCAGGACGATCAAAACCTGGCCAACGAACGCGGCCTCTCCAGTTTCGATATTCGCCACAGCTTCAACGGCAGCGTCGTCTACGCTCCCACAAAACGCAACAAGTGGCTGAAGGATTGGTCCTTTACCGGCAACCTGCTGATGCGGACCGGCACCCCCCTCACCGCCCGCGTCCTCGGCAACCTCTCGGACTCCTCTGGCACCGGCGTCATTGGCGCAGGCCGCGCCGATGCGACTGGCCAATCGGTCACCGCCGGTTCCGGCTTCTTTAATCTCGCCGCCTTTACGCTTCCCCCTTCCGGCCGATTCGGCAACGCCGCGCGCAACGTCATCCCCGGTCCGGGACTGTTCACGATCAACGCCGGCCTCGGCCGCTCGTTCCGGCTCTCGGAACGCCGCCGCCTGGAAATCCGCTCCGAGTCGACGAACCTCACAAACCACCCGGTTTATTCTAACGTCGGCACCACCGTCAACGCTTCCAACTACGGACTCCCCCTCGCGGTCGCGAACATGCGGACCGTCAATTTGCAAATCCGCCTCCGCTTCTAGCCATGCGCCCCCTCACCCTCCTCCTCGCGGTATCCCTCCTCGCCCAGCAACCGGCCCCCGTGCGGGATCAGGGCCTCGCCTCCTTTTCCAGCTCCTCGAACCTTGTCATCGTCAACGTTTCCCTCAAAGGCCGGGAAGACCTCAAAAAAGCGGACTTCAGAATCTTCGAGGATGGCAAACCCCAGGACATCACCGTCTTCGAATTCCAAAAGCTCGACTCCCGCCCCCTGCCTCCGGTCTCCATTCCACCCTTTGCCCCGCTCCCGGGGACGGACGAACCCCCGCCGCCGCGCCCGTCCTTCAAAGACCGCCGCCTCCTCGTCCTCTTTTTCGACTTCTCTTCCATGCCCCCCGCCGACCAGATCCGCACCCAGGAAGCGGCCGCCAAATTCCTCTCGACCCAACTCACGACCGCCGACGCCGTGGCCATTTACACCTTCTCGAACAAACTTAAGAAGGTTCTCGACTTCACCGACGACCGGAAAGCTCTGCTCGCCACCATCCAGTCCTTCCGCGGTAACGACGCCATCGATACCAACACCACCGACGTCGACCCCGACGATGACTCCTTCCAACTCGACGAAACCGAGTTCGCCGTCTTCAATACCGACCGCAAACTCGCCGCCCTTGAGGATCTCGCCAAAGAACTCTCCGAAATCCCGGAAAAGAAAGCCGTCGTCTACTTCGCCAGCGGCGTACCAAAAACCGGAGTGGAAAACCAGTCTCAGCTCGCGGCGACCACTAACGCGGCCGTCCGCGCCAGCCTCAGCTTTTATCCCGTTGACGCTCGTGGCCTCGTTGCCTCCGCCCCCGCCGGTGACGCTTCCGTGGCTTCACCCAAAGGCTCCGGCGTCTTTTCCGGCCAGTCCCAACGCCAAAAGCGCGACAAAAACGCCGACTCTCAGGAAACCCTCTTCTCCCTTGCGAACGATACCGGCGGCAAGGCACTCCTCGATTCCAACGACCTTTCCCTCGGTATTCGCCAGGCGCAGAAGGACGTCGAAAGCTACTACATCCTTGGGTATTACTCCTCCAACGAGGCCAAAGACGGACGATTCCGGAAGATCAAAGTCGAAACGACCGCCGTCAAGGCCAAACTCGAATACCGCCCCGGTTACTACGCCGACAAGGTCTGGGCCAAACTCAACGATGCCGAACGCGAAAAACAGTTGGTGGACGCTCTCCAACTCGGTAACCCTGTCACTGACCTACCGATGGCCGTCCAACTCCTTTACTTCCGCACCGCCGCCAACCGCTACTTCGTCCCGCTCGCCGTCAAAATTCCAGGCTCCAGCCTCGCGCCCCAAACCGAACTCGACTTCATCGGCAGCGTTAAGGATTCTAAAGGTCGAACCGTCTCCGCTCTCCGGGATACATTAAAACTCAAAGCAGAACTGGGCGGCCGCAGCTTGCTCTATGACGCCGGCTTCTCGCTCGCCCCCGGCGAATACCGCGTCAAAGTTCTCGCCCGCGAAAATTCGAAGGGCAGCATGGGGACGTTTGAAACTCGCCTCGTCATTCCCAATCTCGACTCGGGGCCAGCCGCTCCCGTCTCCAGCCTCGTCCTCGCCACTCAACGCGCCCCCTTCGTCGCTCCCAAAAAGGAACGCAAACTTCAGGACCTTCATCCCCTGGTCGCCGACGGGCAGAAACTGCTCCCCTCGGTCACGAATGCTTTCCGCCGCTCCCAAACCCTCCGCGCCTTCGCCGAGGTCTACTCCCCGTCTACCACCTCCCTCGCGATCTACCGGGGCAACCGGAAGGTTTTCGAGTCGGCCCCCAAGCAATCTCAGAAGGCGGTCGAATTCGCCCTCCCTCTCGCTAAGCTCCTCCCCGGCGAGTACACCGCTCAACTCAACGTCATCGCCCCCACCACCCAGAAATTCGCCTTCGCCCGCGAACGGTTCATCATCCTTCCACCAGTCACCAAACCGACTCCCTAAACTCCATCCGCCTCTGGTATAATTAATTATTGTAGTCGCCCCTAATGGAGCTTATACTCCCGGGCTTTCTTTCTCCTCTCCAAAAGCGAGCGAGAACAGAATCACCGTCAGTGGCCCGTATCGCGTATCGAACGGCTGCTTTTTTTCTTCGACGATTCGGCCAGTCTTTTTGGCTTTCGTCCAAAATAAGAGGTTTTACCGTTTGAAACGATGGATCATTAAAGGTCTTCTCCTGCTCGCCATTTTTTTTGCTCCCCCCTCGGAGGTCAAAGCGCAAGAGCTCAAAGGCATCACCACTTCCTCTGACCGTCGGCTCCTTCGTATCAAAACGTTCTTCCGCAGGCGAGTCTGCCCCGCCCACGAGTACGCCGCAGAGTTCCTCGTCGCCTCCGATAGGCATAAGCTCGATTGGCGGCTCCTCCCCTCCATCGCTCTCGTCGAAAGCAGCGGAGGGAAGGCCTTCTGGAACAACAACATCTTCGGCTGGGACTCTTGTCGCTACCGCTTCTCGTCCGTGGTCGCTGGCATACACTTCGTCGCTGACCACTTGGCCAACGCGCCTCAATATCGCAACAAGTCGATCGAAGAGAAGCTGAAAACCTACAACTCTCTCCCCCATTATCGGGTCGCGGTCAAAAAAGTGATGGCCCAAATCGAAATGGAGCCGATTACTTACTAGCCAACCACGCGGATGCCGTAGTAGAGGCCGGCGAACACCAGAACGCTGGCTGCCGCCACGACAACCCAAATCACTAACCGTTCGGAAGTGGAACTCGCCGACTTGGCGTCCTTCCGCATCGTCTCGTCAAGGCTATCAAACATGGGAAACCTCCTGTACTTTGCCTGTATGAAGAATTAGGCCAAAGATTTTAGGGGCGTAGTATGGAGCTTCCTAAGCCGAATTTTACACCCAAAGCGGTCGGCTGCAGCATCTTTTTTTAATTACACTAAGCTGATGCGAACCACGCTGCTCCTCTCCCTCCTCGCCCTACCCGGCTTCTCCAATCCGCTCCTTCAGTACACCGTCCCGGTTCCTTGGGACCAGATCACGCCCGAACACGTCGTCCCCGCCGTGCAGCATCATTTGAAGCAGGCCGAAGCCCGTCGCGTCGCCTTCGTTGCCCAAACCGAGACCCCTACCTGGGCCAACTCCATCGTCGCCCGCGACTTCATCACCGAAGACCTGACCCGCACGTTCGCCCTCGTCACCCACCTCAACAGCGTCAACTCCTCACCCGCCCTCCGCAAAGAGTTCAACCTCGCCCAACCGCTCGTCAATCGCTTCCAATCGTCGCTCGCCCTCGACCCCGCGATCTACGCCCGCGTCAAATCCTACGCCGCCACCTCGGAAGCCAAAGCTCTCACGGGCCCCTACAAACGCTACCTCGCCGTCATCCTTGACGAATACCGCCGCTCCGGCGTTTCGCTCTCCCCCGAAGCTCGCGCCAAAGTGCTCGAACTCCGTCAGGAACTCTCGAAACTCCAAACGCAATACGCTCAAAACTCGCTGGACAGCCTCAACGCTTTCGAACTCCTCGTCACCGCGGAAGCCGATCTGGCCGGCCTCCCCCTTCCCGCCAAGCAAGCCGCCGCCGCCAGCGCCAAAAGTAAAGGTTTGACCGGCTATCGCTTCACTCTCCAGGCCCCCAGCTACACCCCCGTTATGGCGTACGCCGAAAACGCCGCTCTCCGCGAGAAGCTCTTCCGCGCCCAAACCGCCATCGCTTCCCGCCCCCCCTTCGACAACCGTCACCTCGTCACCCGGACCCTGGAACTTCGCCACCAACTCGCCAAACTCCTCGGCTTCGCCAACTTCGCTGACTACCAAACCGAACTCCGCATGGCCAAGTCCGGCCAAAACGTGAAAGACTTCCTGGGTGACCTCGAAGCCAAAACCCGCCCCTTCTTCGAGGCCGAAAAAGCCAACCTCCTCAAATCGGCCCCCGAACTGCACGGCTGGGACACCGCCTTT
>JBKJLJ010000924.1:0-10471 GCA_046597015.1 Bryobacteraceae bacterium | reverse complement strand
ACGCGAATCGGCACGACTGCGGGAGTCACTTCCATGGTGGGTAGGGAGATTAGTCACCAAAAACCCGGCGCAAGAATCAGGGGATGACTCTTGCGCCGGGTTCTGGTACGACGATGCTAGTTCGAATCCTGCTCGACGGGGGCACCTTCGCCCTGCTGCAACTGCTTCAAGCGATCCTCGCGCCGCTTAGCCCGGTCGGCCGCGCGACGAACAAGCTCGGAACCGACCAGCTCGAGCATGGCGGTCTCGGCGCCATCGCCCTTGCGGATACCGACCCGAACGATGCGGGTGTAGCCACCGTTACGCTGGGTAAAGCGGGGTCCAATCTTCTCAAACAGCTTCTGCACAGCAGCCGGAGTCAGCAAGAATTGGGCGGCCTGGCGGCGGGAATGAAGGGTATCCCGCTTAGCCAAGGTAATCATTTTTTCGACAAGCGGCTTTGCCGCCTTTGCCTTCGGCACCGTAGTAACAATGCGCTCTTCTAGAATGGCGCTCGTAACCAAGCTACGTAACAACGCCCGGCGGGCGCTAACGTCGCGCTTGAGTTTAAAACCTGCTCGCTGATGTCTCATGCTCTTTCTCTAACTTCGGATTTTTCAGGGACGAGATCTAATCGTCGAGTTCGGCGCTGTCGCTCATTGAAGAGGAGCCAGCGGGCGAGACGAGGCGGCCCTGCGAATCGAACTTCATACCGAAGCCGAGCCCGAGGCCAGAAAGGATCTCTTTGATTTCGTTGAGAGACTTGCGACCGAAGTTTTTGGTGCGAAGCATTTCGGCTTCGGACTTCTGAACCAGATCACCAATCGTCTGAATATTGGCATTTTTCAAGCAGTTGTAGGAGCGAACGGAGAGTTCGAGTTCCTCAACCGACCGATTCAACACTTCGTTGACTTGACCCGTGACGCGCTCAGCCGGCTCTTCAACCGCTTCCGAAACCTCTTCGAAATTAATGAAGATGCTCATGTGGTCTTTCAGCAGCTTGGAAGCCATGCCGATCGAATCTTGCGGCGAAATCGCGCCGTTCGTGACTACTTCCAGGGTGAGCTTGTCATAGTCAGTCATCTGACCGAGGCGAGCCGCCTCGACCGAGTAATTGACCTTACGGACTGGCGAGTGGACCGAATCGATAGGAATGAAACCAATCGGAAGGTCTTCGTCAAAGTTTCGATCAGCCGCCACATAGCCACGACCTTGCTTCAAGCGAAGTTCAATGTTGAGCTTGCCGCCCTCACCAACGGTGGCGATATGAAGATGCGGATCGAGAACTTCAACGTCGGCGTCGGTCTGGATCTGCCCGGAAAGGACCTCGCCGGGCTGATCGACAATGATTCTGGCGGTATGAACGCCATCCGCCATCATTTTGAACGGAACTTGCTTCAAATTTAGGATGATATCAGTGGCATCCTCGGTCACGCCGGGAATCGGACTAAATTCGTGGGCCACCCCTTCGATCCGGACGGCGGTAATCGCCGCGCCTTCAATCGAACTGAGCAGCACCCGACGAAGGCTGTTGCCGATCGTCGTGCCGAATCCGCGCTCAAACGGCTGCGCGGTGAACATGCCATAACGTTCCGTGAGCGTTTCGGTGTTTGCAACTAGCCGCTTCGGTTTCTGAAAGCCCTTGAACATAGCTCTCCTTGTAGGGTTAGGGGGGACTTAGGTCGCTTACTTCGAGTACAGTTCGACGATCAACTGTTCGTTGACCTGAATCTGAACAAGCTCTTCACGTTTCGGGTTCGAGGCAATGGTCGCCTTCAGATTTTCGCGATCCACTTCGAGCCACGTGGGCGACGGCAAATGGGCCGTAGCATCACGAGAGGAGAGAATCGCCGGATTTGTCTTGCTCTTGTCCCGAACCGAGACGACATCGCCCGGACGAACCTGGTAAGAGGGGATATTTACTTTTTTACCGTTAACGAGCAGGTGGCCGTGTCGAACGACCTGCCGCGCACCAGCGCGGGAGGTCGAGAACCCGATCCGGAACGCGACATTGTCGAGCCGCTTTTCGAGCATCTGCAACATGACTTCGCCGGTGATTCCCTTCGAGCGGCTAGCTTTTTCGAAGATATTGCGGAACTGACCCTCAAGCAGGCCGAAATAGCGCTTGGTTTTCTGCTTCTCACGAAGCTGAAGACCATATCCTACAATTTTGGGCTTGCGGGCCTGACCATGCTGGCCAGGGGGGAAGTTTCGCTTCTTCTCGTCGCTGACGGCGCACTTTGGGCCATAACAACGTTCGCCCTTCAAGTAGAGCTTCATTCCCTCGCGCCGACAGAGGCGGCACACAGGGCCAATATAACGGGCCATTCTTTCTCCTAAACCTTTGAGTCTTCACTCAGGGTGCAGTTTACGATCTTTTGGCGGGATAGCATCGCCGCCGGATCTTCTTCCTGCTTGCGGTAGCGGCTGCGAGTAAACGCAAAACGCATCACTAAACAGTATTACACAACGCAGGCCACCTTTGCCACTACCCTGGATACCAAGGAAGCGGAGGTGTCGAACTGAGGTTCTCGGTCTCGACCGAAGCACGCCTCGGGAGGGGCCTCGGCCGAGACAAAACCATCAAACGCGACGCTTTTTCGGAGGACGGCAGCCGTTGTGCGGGATCGGGGTACGGTCTTTGATCGACCGAACTTCGATGCCCGCGGTGGACAGGGCGCGGATAGCGGACTCTCGACCGGCCCCGGGGCCGCTGACGCGGACTTCAACGGTGCGGAGACCAGATTCCTTCGCCTTGTTAGCAGCGGTCAGAGAGGCCTGCTGAGCGGCGAACGGAGTGCCCTTACGAGAACCCCGAAAGCCCAACGAACCAGAACTGGACCAGGCGATGACATTACCGATGGGATCGGTAAACGTAACGATCGTGTTGTTAAACGTGGCCTGCACATGGCAGAGTCCAATCGGTACGTTTTTTCTTTCCTTCTTCTTGAAGGCCTTCTTCTTAGCGTTTTTTGCGGGTGCTTTGGCCATGTTCGTTTACTAGGGCGGACCTTTACTTCTGGCCCGGTTTCTTTTTGTTGGTAACTGTTCCCTTACGCGGTCCTTTCCGCGTGCGAGCGTTGGTGTGCGTGCGCTGTCCGCGCGCCGGCAGGCCTCGACGATGGCGCAATCCTCGATAAGAGCCCATTTCGATGAGGCGCTTGATATTAAGGGAAACCTCTTTCCGCAAGTCCCCCTCTACCGCGCCTTCGTTTTCGAGAAGGGTACGGATTTGGTTAACCTCGTCTTCGGTGAGGTCCGAGATCTTGCGATCGAAGTCTACTCCGACCCGGTAAAGGATCGACTTAGCGCGGGTGCGGCCGATGCCGTAAATGTATGTGAGACCGATCTCGGCCCGTTTTTTCGGGGGAAGATCGACGCCGGCGATACGTGCCATTGGCTGGGTTCTCCTGGTTCTCTTTTAGGTTGGCTGGTAAAGGGACGAGGCGAAACGCCTAGCCCTGCCGCTGCTTGTGCTTAGGATTCGTGCAAATGACCCGAACCGTTCCATAACGGTGAATGACCTTGCACTTATCACAGATTTTTTTGACCGATGCTCGTACTTTCATGACTTCCTTGGTGCCCCCGTGATCCGGCCTCGCGTGTTGTCTTGCAGCGAGAGCGTCACTTCAACTTGATCTCCCGGCCGAAGCCGGACGAATGCAATCTCTTTTTTACCGCCGGGGTGTGCCAATACCTGCCGCCGGTTTTCCAGTTCCACTTTCACGATGCCGTTTGGCATAAGCTCGACGACGGTCGCGGTGTGGGTTTCCATGCGAACTGAACTCTTTACGGGCGGGTTAGCACCCACGGCCCGTTTTTTGTTACGGCCACGCAATGCTCGAAATGGGCCGAAGCCGAACCATCCTGACTTACAGCGGTCCAACGATCGGATAAAACTTTAGATTGCGGCTTACCAGCATTGACCATGGGCTCAATGGCGAGAACCATGCCTTCCTTCAGCCGTGGATTTTCATTATTACGGTCGACGTAGTTGGGAACCTGAGGCTCTTCGTGCAACTCAGTGCCGATCCCGTGCCCTACGAATTCCCGAACAATCGTAAACCCATTCGATTCTACGTGTTTCTGCACTGTGGCGCAGATATCAAACAACCGGTTCCCCTCCCTCACTTGATCGATCGCTCGATCCAGAGACTCTTTGGTCACCGATAACAGCTTTTCCAACTGGGGACCTATTTCCCCCACACCGACCGTGATCGCCGAATCGCCATAGTAGCCATTTAGCTGCACACCGGTGTCAATAGATATGATATCGCCTTTTTTGAGAACTTTGTGTTTGGAGGGCATCCCATGCACGATCTCGTCGTTGACGGAGGTGCAAAGGACATACGGATAACGATTCCCAGCAGACGCCGAGTAGTACCCCTTGAACGCCGGACGAGCCCCGGCTTCCAGAATCAACTTTTCCGCCATCGTCTCAAGATCGAGGGTCGACACACCCTCTTTCACCATCTCGGCCACAGTTTGCAGAACCTGATACACAAGGAGTCCGCTGCGGCGCATTTTTTCGAGTTCGGCGGGACTTTTGCGGATAATCATTGAGCGGCGTATTTCTGCTAGATAACTAAGGAGGCGGATACCAGTCGACTGGCGAACTGAGAGAAGAGTTGCCCGGGAGCCAGGGCGGCGTCGAACTCCCAGCAACGAAATTTGTTTTCCATAAGATAGTGCTCTACCGGAGCAGTCAGTTTGTCGTAGTACTCGATTCGCCTTTCGATCAAACCAATTTGGTCATCGGTACGGGTGACGAGTGGTATTCCACAGGCATCACATTGACCGGGCTGCCTAGGTGGTAAAAACACAAGATTAAAAGTGGCCCCACAGCCGGTACAGGAAATTCTGTTCCGCAGCCGGGATTTAGTAGATTCATAATCTAATTGAAGTCGGACAACGATGGGCTCGATACGCAACCGCCGCAAGACGGGGAGAAACACCGTACTCTGCGGAAGTGTTCTTGGGTACCCATCCAGGATAAAGCTGTTCTGGCAATCTTCGGCTTGTATTCGGTCAGCAACAAGCTGATTTGCGATCTGGTCTGGGGCAAAGCACCCTTCGAGAATAGCAACCGAAGCTTTGCCAATTTCGGTATTGGCCGTAATGTGCTCTCGGAGCAGATCTCCCGTTGAAATATGCGGCCAGCTGGTCGCTTGGCTGAGCATCTTTCCGAAAGTACCCTTTCCGGAACCCGGTGCGCCGTAGAGCATAACCGCCAGGGGCTTATTGATCACACGTAAACTGGCGATGACGGCGTTATTCAATTGCGAAAGATCAGGACTAGGAGGAAGAGCGACGACCACGGATTCGGCCGGCGCGAGGAGTAAAGCCTTCGTAATGGCGCATGATGAGTTGGGCCTCGATCTGGTTAATCGTATCCATGGCAACACCGACTACGATCAACAATGAGGTTCCACCAAAGTAGAAGTTTACGTTCAGACCGTCAAGGATGAACCGCGGGAAGTAAGCATCAACCCAGTTCCCGATCAAAGGAAGGTGCTGGAGCTTAATCCCGGAGATCATAATTTCAGGGAGCAAACAGAGAACCGCCAGGTACAACCCACCGACCACCGTGATCTTGGTCAGAATGTTGTTCATGTAATCGGCGGTATTCTTACCAGGGCGAATTCCCGGAATAAAGCCACCGTACTTTCTCATGTTGTCGGCCGCCTCGTTCGGATTAAAGATAATCGATACGTAGAAGAAGCAGAAAAACACGATGAGAGCGATAAAGAGGATGATGTAGAGCGGTTCTGAGTGCTGGATACTCCGCAACATCGCGCTCAAGTAAGAGTTATCTCGCACCCAGGCAACCTGCGTCAGCGTTTGCGGGAACGTCAACAAGGAGCTAGCGAAGATCACCGGGATTACTCCGCCCGCATTCACTTTGAGGGGTAGATGAGTCGACTGCCCGCCCATCATTCGCCGTCCCACAACTCGTCTAGCGTATTGAACCGGGATTCGTCGCTCGCCGCGCTCAACGAGAACAATGAGGCCGACGACCGCAATCATAATCCCGACGATGACAAGGAGTTGGATAATATTCCATTCCCGCGTTTGGAAGGCCTTCTGATAAATATTGCCGATCGCTTGCGGCAAGCCTACTACGATGCCCGTAAAAATGATCAACGACATGCCGTTGCCAATTCCACGTTCCGTGATCTGTTCGCCCAGCCACATAATGAAGGCCGTTCCCGTGGTGAGGGAAATCATCGTCATTAGGATGAAGCCGATGCCAGGATTTACTACAAAGTTCCCCTGCGATTGCAGGGCGGAAGCGATAGTAAACGACTGCACTAAGGCTAGACCCACGGTGAGATATCGAGTCCACTGGGTGATTTTGCGGCGCCCGAGTTCACCTTCTTTCGAAAGTTTTTCGAGGGTCGGGACCACGATGGTCATCAACTGTAGAATGATCGAAGCCGTGATGTAGGGCATGATGCCCAGAGCAAAAACGGTGAGCCGGCGAAACATCCCACCGGAGAAGAGGTCGATAAAACCCAGGAGGGTACCTTGATTCTGTTGGAAGAACTCTTCCAGCCGCTCGGCATCAATTCCGGGGGTGGGGATATGGCCACCGAGCCGGTAGATTGCGAGCATGCCGAGGGTAAAGAGGATCCGGTTCCGGAGATCCGGAATCTTGAACGCATTCGCCAGAGCTTCGAAGAACTTCATTCAGCTACGCCTTAGGTTGGATGCGGGACTTCTTTTCAATCACGGTCACGGTACCGCCAGCAGCTTTGATCTTTTCTTCAGCGGCCTTCGAAAAGATGTGAGCAGTGACGTGGATTGGACGCGTAATTTCGCCGTTGGCGAGGACCTTCAGACCATCGAGCATCTTCTTGATTACCCCGAGCGAAACGACCTGTTCAGGGCCAAACGTGTCACCGGTGAGCTTGTCGAGGGTTGAAAGATTAACGATCGCGTACTCCTTCCGGAAAATATTGGTGAATCCGCGCTTCGGCAAACGACGATGCAAAGGCATCTGGCCGCCTTCGAATCCACGCATCCGGGAGTAGCCGCTGATGGATTTGGCACCCTTGGCACCTCGACCCGAAAACTTTCCGCGGCCGGTACCCATACCTTGGCCAACGCGCTGCTTTTTCTTTACTTGTCCGACTGGCGGCTTAATATCACTGAGATTCATTTGAGGTGGTCTCCACGGAAACTTGCTATTCCACGATCCGGAGCAAGTGAGGCACCTTTGCCACCATTCCGCGGAAGGATGGAGTGTCGGGCCTCTCAACAATACGGTTCATCTTTTTCAAACCCAACGACCGCACGATCGCTTTGTGCGGTTCCGGAGTGCTGATGGGGCTCCGGTATAGTTGAATCTTTATCATTTTAGCAGTAGTCATGTCTGGCATTCCTTACATCTTCTCCAGCGGAATTCCGCGGAGATCTGCCACTTCGCTCTTTTCGCGCAATTGAACCAACGCCGCCATAGTCGCCTTGACCATGTTGTGTGGATTGCGAGAGCCGAGACATTTGGTTAAGACGTTGGGGATACCAACTGCCTGGATCACGGCGCGAACCGCGCTACCAGCGATCACTCCCGTGCCTTCCGGAGCCGGTTTGATGAGCACGAGTCCCGCGCCGAAACGACCGGTGGCCGCGTGGGCGATCGTGGTTTCGAGAACGTTGATCCGATGAAGATTCTTTTTCGCGGCTTCGATTCCCTTCTTGATCGCGGCCGGGACTTCTTTCGCCTTTCCGGTGCCGAAGCCTACGATTTTGGCTTGCGGATCGCCGACAACAACTAGAGCTGAGAAGCTGAGGTTCTTGCCGCCCTTGACGACTTTGGTAACGCGGTTGATCGAGACGACTTGTTCTTTCAGATTGGCGGTCGCTTCGACGCGCTTGACTACGGTGGCTGGCATGCGTTATTTTTCCTCGACCCTTAAAATTCCAATCCGGCTTCCCGCGCGGCTTCCGCCAACGCCTTGATCCGACCGTGATAGAGAAAGCCGCCGCGATCGAAAACGACCTTAGTCACGCCCTTCTCTTTGGCCCGTTCGGCTACCAATTTTCCGATGGAGGTTGCCCCGGCGACATTGCCACCGTCCACGGAACCCTTCTCGGCAGAAGAGGCCGACACGAGTGTCGAACCGGCCAAGTCGTCAATGATTTGAACGTAGATGTGTTTAATGCTGCGGAACACAGCCAGACGGGGACGAGTGGGACTGCCCTCTACCCGTTTGCGAATCCGAGTGTGAATACGGCGACGAACAGCGTCTTTGTTGATTTTGGAGATCATGCTTCTTATTTCCTCGCGCTGCTACTTCTTGCCGCCAGCGCCAGACTTACCAGCCTTCTTGCGGAGTACTTCGCCCGTATAACGGACACCCTTGTTCTTGTATGGATCTGGCGGACGCAAAAAGCGCATGTTGGCCGCCACCTGTCCAATTAGCTGCCGATCGTGGCTCGTGAGAACGAGGTGGGTCAGCTTTTCGATTTTGGCATCTACGCCATCGGGAAGGAGGAACTCGATCGGATGAGAATATCCGAGCGTGAAGACGATGACTCGCCCCTTCAACTCCGACCGGTAACCGGTACCGACAATGTCCAATTCACGAGTGAAGCCGGTGGAAACGCCTGTGACGGCGTTCGCTGCCAGCGCGCGAGTCAGTCCATGAAGGGCAGCTTGGGAATCACTGTCTCGCTTCACTTCCAGTACGTTCGCGTTCTGTTCGATCCGGACCCCACTGGGGATCGGTACGATCAACTTGCCCTTGGGTCCTTGAACCGCAAGCTCAGAGCCGATATTAACGGTCACCCCAGCTGGGAGCGGGATCGGTTTTTTTCCTACTCTCGACATATTTCGTTCTCTCTCAATCGGTTCGCGGGCCTACCAAACTTGGCAGAGCAGTTCGCCACCCACGCCCTCTTTACGAGCGGTGCGGCCGGTCATGACGCCTTTCGGCGTCGTTAGAATGTTGATTCCCATGCCGCCGAGGACGCGCGGGACGTCCTTTGATCCGACGTATACCCGGCAACCGGGCTTGGAAACACGTTCGATCTTTGAAATTACCGGCGCGTTCGCGGGTGTGTATTTCAGGTAGATCTTGATTACTTTCTTGGCGCCTTCCTCGGCGAGCTTAAAGTTGAGAATGTACCCTTCTTCACGAAGAATGCGGGCAATCTCCAACTTCAGGTTCGATCCCGGGACATCCACCTTAGGATGTCGGGCGGCCATCGCGTTGCGGATCCGCGTAAGCATATCGGCGATAGGATCGCTGGTCATGGTCCGTTCGGGTTTCCTTATTTATTTAAATACGATAGGGGGAACTGGAATTACCAGCTCGATTTCGTGACACCGGGAATTTGCCCAGACAGCGCCAGCTGGCGGAAGCAAATGCGGCATAATCCAAACTTGCGCATAAATCCACGGGGTCGGCCACAACGGAAACAACGATTCCGGTGCCGGACGCCGAACTTCGGGGTGTTGGCATCGGCTAACTTCTTCAGCTTGATGTCTTTAGCGATTTTAGCGGTGGTTGCCATGAATCAAATTTCCTTATTGTGTTACTGCGGCCGGAAGGGCATGCCCATGAGCTTCAGCAGCGACACACCCTCGGCATCGGTTTTAGCCGTGGTGGTGATGCTGATATTCATGCCCCGGGTCTTGTCGACCTTGTTATAGTCGATTTCCGGGAAAATGAGCTGATCCTTAATTCCCAGGGTATAGTTGCCCCGACCGTCAAACGCTTTCGACGAGACGCCCCGGAAGTCCCGCACGCGAGGCAGCGAAATGTTCACCAGACGATCGAGAAACTCGAACATCCTATCGCCACGAAGAGTGACCATGCAGCCGATGGGCATGTTTTCCCGGAGCTTGAAGGCGGCGATGGACTTCTTGGCTCTCGTAACCACTGGCTTCTGACCAGCGATGGATCCAAGTTCATTTGCCGCACCATCCATGATCTTCGGATTGGAAGTTGCTTCGCCGAGGCCGACGTTGATCGAGATTTTTTCGATCTTCGGCACGGCCATTACGTTTGTGTAACCAAATTCTTTCGTGAGCGCCGGAACGACGTTCTTGAGGTAGTGTTCTCTGAGCCTGGCCTTCATACTGATTCCTTACTTCTTCGCCGCGAGGACTTCGCCGGTCTTCTTAGCCACGCGAACGCGCTTGGCCGAGGCTCCCTCGCCTTCTACTTTAATTCCGATCCGAGTGGGCTTGCCGTCGCTCGTGAGAATCATCAGGTTAGAAACATGAATCGTACCTTCTTTCTCGGCGATGCCACCTTTGATTTGTTTGGAGGGGTTGGCCTTTGTATGGCGCTTTACAAGCATCACGCCTTCTACGATCAAGCGACCGGTGTCTCGGTTGATTTCGAGGATCCGACCGGACTTGCCCTTGTCTTTGCCGGCGATGACCTTTACAACATCATTTTTCCGGAGTTTGATTTTCATCGGCTCATTGGGAGTTGCCATTACAGCACCTCCGGAGCGAGACTGACAATCTTCATATACT
>JBKJLJ010000552.1:0-2868 GCA_046597015.1 Bryobacteraceae bacterium | reverse complement strand
CAACAAGACCGAGTACAACAATACGATCCGGGATTTGCTGGCGGTGGATATTCGACCCGCCGAAAACTTTCCAAACGACGAAGCGGCGTTTGGCTTTGACAACATCGCCGACGCTTTGTCGCTCTCTCCGGTGTTGTTGGAGAAATATCTCTATGCGGCCGAGCAGGCGGTGCGGACCGCAGTTTTTGGCCCGAAGAAGTTCAAGCCAGCTTCGGTCCACTATTCGGCGCCGGTGCGGATTCCTGTTCTGCCGAAGGACCTGCATCATTATGATGAGTCGGGTCTATCGCTCCACCACGCTTTCCATGTGCTCCATCGTTTCCCGGTCGACGGAGAGTATAGCTTTCGTCTGGTAATGAATGGCCACCGGCCGGATCAGACGATGCCGGTGACACCGGTGTTCTACATCGATAGCAAACTGATCAAGTCGTTTGAATACGACGGGACCGACCTGGAAGGCCAAGTGCTGGAACTTCGGGTGAAGATGACGGCGGGCGAGCATTTGTTGAGCGCCACGTATTTGAAGAACTACCACGGCTTGCCACCGAAATATAACGGCCCGGAGCCGTCGCAGCGGAAAGATTTCATGAAGTTGTCCGGGGCCCGCGGCAAGTTGACGGCGGCAGACGAAGAGTTGCTGAAGAAGTACGGGACAAAGATTAAGCTCGACCGGGTGGAAATTCGGGTGGATAACCGGTATGAGTCGATTGACATCGGTGGACCGTTTACCCAACCGGAAGGGCCGTCGGCGGCGAGCCGACAGGCTGTTTTCGTTTGCGGTGCGCAGACGGCGGCGTGCGCCCAGACCATTCTCACGAGCTTCACACGAAAAGCATTTCGGCGACCGGTGACGGCGGCGGAGGTGAATCCTTACGTTAAGCTTTACGCTTTGGCGCGACAGCACGGCGATAGCCATGCGGAGGGCATCGCGACGGCGTTGCAGGGCGTTCTGGTGTCTCCGCATTTTCTGTTTCGGACCGAGCGGGACAGGGGCCCGAGCGGGAAGCAGACGTTTGCCGCGGTGAGCAATCCCGAGTTGGCGTCGCGCATTTCCTACTTTTTGTGGAGCAGCATGCCGGACGCGGCGTTGGCGGCCGCAGCGAGCAACGGGACGCTGCGGCAACCCGCAGTGCTGACGGCGCAGGTGCGGCGGATGCTGCGGGACCCGAAGGCAGCAGCGCTCGTCGAGAACTTTGCCGGCCAATGGCTGCAGTACAGAAATATTGACGTAATGAAGCCGGACATTGAAAAATTTCCGGATTTTGACGAGAGCTTGCGGTCTTCAATGCGGCGGGAAACGGAGCTGTTTCTGGAGAACCTGGTTCGACAGGACGGAAGCGTGATGGATATTCTGGATGCCAAACACAGCTATCTGAACGAACGATTGGCTCGTTTCTATGGGGTGCCCGGGGTGGTGGGGCCGGAGTTCCGGCGGGTGGATATGTCGAAAATGAACCGGGGAGGCGGCATCCTGGCCCAAGGGAGCATGCTGACGATTTCTTCCTATTCCACGCGGACCTCGCCGGTGCTGCGAGGGAAATGGATCCTGGAAAATTTACTGAACGCTCCTCCGCCCCCGCCGCCCCCGGCGGTGCCGGCGCTGGACGACACGCATGTGGGTAAGTCGGCCTCGCTGCGGCAACAGATGGAAGCGCATCGGAAAAATCCGGCCTGTGCCAGTTGTCATTCCCGGATGGATCCGCTGGGCTTTGGACTCGAGAACTTCGACGCGGTTGGGGCTTGGCGGACGAAGGATGGTGATTTTCCGATTGACCCTTCCGGGGTGTTGCCGAGTGGGAAGAGTTTCCAGGGACCGGAAGAGTTGAAGAAACTGCTGCATGCTGACCGGGCGGCGTTCGTGCGGGGAATGACCGAGAAGTTGTTGACTTACTCTTTGGGTAGAGGGCTGGAGCGGTATGACAAGCCGGTGGTGGCGGGGATCGCGGCGAAACTGCCCGCCAGCAACTACCAGTTTTCAGCGCTTGTTTTAGAAATTGTGAATAGTTTGCCGTTTCAGATGCGCCGGGCGGTGGTACCGCCGGTAGCGATAGGAGCCAAATCCGAATGACGATTCTTTCTGGAAAATTCGTTTCCCGCCGGATGTTGCTGCGGGGGCTCGGGGCGGCGATTGGGCTTCCGATGTTGGACGCGATGCGTCCGGCGCTGGCGGCACCGGCTCGAGGCGCGAAGTCGGCGAGTCGGATCGCGGTTGTGTATGTGCCCAACGGCATCATCATGAAGGATTGGCAGTTGGCGAAAGCCGGCAGCGATTTTGAGTTCACGCGGATTTTGAAGCCACTAGAACGGTTTCGAGAAGACCTAGTGGTGGTGTCGGGTTTATCGAATCATGCGGCGAATAAGGCAAAGGGCGGAGGGCACGCCAAGGCCTCCGGGAGCTTCTTATCGGGAGCGATTCCGAAGTACACGGCTGGGGCGGACGTCCATTCGGGAACGACCTTTGACCAGATCGCGGCGGTGCGGTTTGCGCCGGAGACGCGGGTTCCGTCCCTGCAGTTAGGCTGCGAAGACGCGCGGATGATTGGGAACTGCGATACGGGTTCGAGTTGCGCTTATACGAATTCGATCTCGTGGAAGAATCCGGACTCGCCGATGGCGGTGGAGGTGAATCCGCGATCGGTGTTCGAACGTCTGTTTGGAACGATGGACCCGAGCCTGGATGCGGCGACGAAAGCGCGAAGAGCGCTCTACAAGAAGAGCATTTTGGATATGACGCGCCAGGATACGCAGGCTTTAGTCTCGACGTTGGGCGCGGTGGACCGACGGAAGATGGACGAGTATCTGACTTCGATTCGCGAGGTGGAGACGCGGATCGCAAAGGCAGAGAAGGACCCGGAGATTCCGACGGGC
>JBKJLJ010000406.1:0-8243 GCA_046597015.1 Bryobacteraceae bacterium | reverse complement strand
CCATCCGCCTTGTTGGTCTCTGGGGACACCGCGAAGTAGTTATTGCGATAGAAGGGTCCGGCGTTCGTGTTCGGCAGCGGGTAGAGCGCCACGCCGCGCAGCGCCACCGGATCGAGCCGGTTCGGGGGTAGCGTCGCGGCCGGGAAGGGCTGGCGGACGTACTCCAGGTTCGTTTCCGACACGGGATCGGACGGGTTGTAAGCAGGGTTCAACCGAGTCGTCGCCGGATCGTAGATCAACAACGGGAGGCCCGCGTTGTCCACGGTGGCGGAGAAGTCGCCCCGCCGCTCCTGCTCGATGGCCACCGTCCGCAGCGAGTTGCGCCCAATCCGCTCCCGAACCCCTTCGAAAGAAACCGACGCGAACGTCGTCTTTCCGATCACCGGCCCCGACAAGCTGAAGCCGAACTGGCCGCGCCGCAGCAGGTTCTTCCCGCCACCACGCTGGGCGATTTCGTGCGGGACCGCATCGAACAGGTCATTGCGCAGGTTGTACGACAGGCGCCCGTGCCACGTCTTCCACGGATAAGGACGTTTGCCTTTGAGGCGAGCTGGCGAATCGGCCCGGAATCCTGCATCCCGGGTCGCGAGTTTGAACTCTTCCGCGGCCTTTTGCAACTCTCCCTGCGCCCACAACGAGCAGGGCAACAGAAGAATCCATCCAGACAAGGGAACAGACTTCTGCATAATAACAGTGTACTTCTCCTATGACTCTTTCGATCACACTCGGCGATCTCGCGCGGCAGCTAGGTTGCGTCCTCTATGGCGACGAAGCCCTCGCTATCTCTGGCGTCTGCGGCATGGAGCATGCCGTAACGGGTCAGTTGACTTTCCTCGCCAACCCCAAGTATGCCCCCAAGGTTAAAGCGTCCCACGCCTCTGCCATCCTCGCTTCCGTGCCGATTGAGGGCATCGCGACGCTGGTCAGCAAGAACCCTTATCACGACTTTGCCCGGGCGCTCGAACTCTTCTATCAACCGCCTCGCCCGGACCCCGGCATTCATCCTCTGGCCTGCGTCCACCCGACGGCGACCATCGGCGAAGGTGCCTCAATCGGCCCGTTCGTGGCCGTCGGCGCTTACGTTGCCATTGGCCGCAACGCCATTCTGCATCCGCACGTTTCGATCTACGAAGGCGCCGTCATCGGTGACGATTTCCTGGCTCATTCGCACGTTACAGTCCGCGAATTCTGCCGCCTCGGCGATCGGGTGATTTTGCAGAACGGCGCCGTCATCGGCGGTGATGGCTTCGGCTTCGCCAAGACGGCAACGGGCACTCAGTATAAGATCGTCCAAAGCGGCATCGTGGTGATCGAAGACGATGTGGAGATTCAGGCGCTGACCGCCATCGACCGCGCCACGGTGGGCGAGACCCGCATCAAGCGCGGTGCCAAGGTCGACAACCTCGTCCAGATCGGACATGCCAGCGTCGTCGGCGAAGATAACATCATCTGCTCCCAAGTCGGCCTCGCCGGCAGCACGATTCTCGGCAAGAGCGTCCTGCTGGCCGGGCAGGTAGGTGTCTCCGGGCATTTGACGATTCACGACAACGCCATCGCGTACGCTCAAAGCGGCATCGGCCATGATGTCCCCGCCGGCACCCTCGTCTCGGGCTCACCCGCGTTCGACAACCGAACCTGGCTCCGCGCCGTCACCGCCTTCCCCAAGCTGCCGGACATGGTCCGGACGATGCGAGAATTGGAAAAGCGTCTCGCCGCCCTCGAAAACAAATCGCAAGGTGAAAATGAACCCGCCATCTAAGCCGCCCCTGGCCTATCAAGACGATGAATTTCTGGTCTCTCCAGAAGCCCGCAGCGTCCGGATCCTCTCGGAATATCTGGGCCCCCTCCGCCAGTTTCGTCGCGAGAAAGTTCGGGATACTGTCGTCATGTTCGGGTCGGCGCGCATCAGCCTGGAAGGGCCGCTGGCCCGCTACTACGTCGAGTGCCGGGAACTCGCCAAACGAGTCACCCTATGGAGCGACGGGCTCCCGACGACAACCCAGCGCTTCGTCGTCGCCACCGGCGGCGGGCCTGGCATCATGGAGGCCGCGAACCGGGGCGCTTTCGACGCTGGCGGCATCTCCGTCGGGTTGAATATCTCGCTGCCGTTTGAACAAGCGCCGAACCCCTACATCACCCCCAACCTGAGCATGGAGTTCGGTTACTTCTTCATGCGCAAATTCTGGTTTGCTTATCTGGCCAAGGCGCTCGTCGCCTTCCCTGGCGGCTTCGGCACGATGGACGAGCTCTTCGAAATCCTCACGCTCGTCCAAACCAAAAAGTTACACAAACCCATGGTCGTTCTTCTTTATGGAACCAGCTTCTGGAAGGAGGTGTTCAACTTTGAGGCGCTCGCCAAACATGGCTTGATCTCGCCCGAAGACCTCCACATTTTCCAGTTTGCCGACGACGTCGACACCGCCTTTAACATTCTTCGCAACGGACTCACCCGCCTTTACCTAACTCCCGAGGAAGAGTTCGAAATGACCCCAGGCATTGCCCATACGCAAAACTCGTGAGCGAACCGTCCGTCTTAAAGAGTCCGCCGCCGATTCTCGCGGAGCGCCCGCCCCATCCCGCGGCAATGCCTTTTGGCCTGATGGAGAAGATCGCGTTGGTGGCCGCGCTCGGTTGGATTGGGGTTACCTTTTACGCCCCGGATTCGTTTCTCCGCCCGGTGCTGCTGGTGGTGCTGCTGGTGACGGGCATCACCGTTGCCGCGCGGGCGACGCGCCGCCTCGTCAAACATTCGGTCTGGCGCCTCCGGAACCGCCTCTTGTTCAGCTATGTGTTCATCGCTGTCGTGCCCGTGATGCTGCTCTTCTCGCTCGCTTGGATCGGTGCTTTATTCCTCGCCGGGCAGACCGCGGCCTACCTCGTCGCCGCGGAGTTCAACCGCAACATCGCAGTCCTGAACGATTCCTCGGCAGCTGTCTTCCGCGCCGACACCGCCGTGGCGCGCGAGCCGGGAAATCGATTGATCGTCTTTTTGGCCTCTCGCTTCCCCGGAGTGCAATATCTGCACACAAGGCCGGGCGAGCCCGATCTGCGCTACCCCTCCGATTCGACATTAACCGCTCCACCCAACGTCACTACCAGCAAGTCGGGCGTGCTCGTGAAAGACGGCTTGCTTTATGGCTGGGCCCATCACCACAGCGAAAAGAGCGCGGTGACCGTCATCACCCCGCTCACCAAACGGTTTCTCGCTGGACTGGTTCACAATCTGGGGGAGATCACCCTCCTCGATCTCACCTCCCACGAACCGGAAATGCCCAAGCGCATGCGCCTGCACGACGCTACTGCCAACCCCAGCGAACCGGCCCTCGACCTGCTCTCCAACCGGAGCGTCCCCGCAGCCACGAACTTCCTCGATCTCCCGATCCTATGGGGCACCACGTTGCCGGTTCACGATTGGGACCACCCGGAGCTCGACCGCAGCGTCATACTCGGCGTACACACCCGCATCGCTCAGGTCTACCGCGTGATTTTCTCGCAAAAGGCCGATTGGGACCAGCCCGTTCTCCTCTCCGTTTTCTACGCCATCGCCGCCCTGTTTCTGTTCTTCGAGTTCGTCGCGCTCGTCATTGGCATCTCGATCACCCGCACCATCACAGGAGCCGTCCATCACCTCTACGAAGCGACCCAGCGCGTCCAGGCGGCGGACTTCTCGACGCGCATTCCCGTCAAAGGCACCGATCAATTGGCCGACCTCTCAAACTCCTTCAACACCATGACGAGCAACCTTGAAAAACTGCTGGTCGTGGCCAAGGACAACGAACGTCTGCAGGCCGATCTCGCCATCGCCCGAGAGGTCCAGGAACAGCTCTATCCGCGAACCGTTCCTCCCTCGGAATCGCTCGTCCTCACCGCCAAACTCAACCCCGCCCGTGCCGTTTCGGGCGACTACTACGACTACCAACGCATTCATCCCCACCGCATCGCCATTGCCCTGGGCGACGTCGCGGGCAAGGGCATCTCCGCGGCCCTGCTGATGGCCAACGTCCAATCGGCCCTGCGTGCGCAGATCCGCCACACCCAGGAGATCGGCCACGCCTGCTCGACGTCGCTCGTCGTCAGTCAGCTCAACAAGCACCTCCACGCCCACACGACGCCCGAAAAATATGCGACCTTCTACTTCGGCGTTTACGACGAAAGTACCGGCATCCTCACATCCACTAACGCTGGCCATCTGCAACCACTGCTCTTCCGCCGCGGCGAAGTCCAACGGCTGGACGTTAACGGAATGGTGGTCGGAGCGTTCGCGCTCGCAGTCTACGACGAATCTTCCGTCCAGCTCGAAAAAGACGATCTGCTCGTCCTCTACACTGACGGAATTACCGAACCCGAAAACGAATACGAAGAAATGTTCGGCGAAGACCGTTTGATTGAGACCATTCAAAGGGTCATTGACCAATCGAACGAAGCCATTATCGCCGAAGTTTTCCGGACGGTCGAACAGTGGATTCACGCCCCTGATTCGAACGACGATATGACGATCCTGCTGGTCCGGCGGGTGGCATGAACCGGTCGCAGTCTCATTGGGCCCGCTTCAAGCAACGAATCGTCTGGATGGGCCTCACCGTCGCCGGAGTACTCGTGTTCGGCATGTTTGGCTACATGACCTTCGCCAGCTACCCGCCCTTCGAAGCCTTTTACATGTCGCTGACCACGATCACAACGATTGGCTACGGCGAACTGCTGCCCATGTCCACGATGGCCCGAACGTGGAATATTGTCTACATCGTCGTTGGTGTTTCCACGATGCTGGTCACCCTCGGCGCTTTGACGCAGAGCGTCGTCGAACTGGAACTCAGCGGCTACTTTAAGAAGAGACGCATTCATCGCATGATCGATAAATTTGAGAATCACTACATCATTTGCGGCTTCGGCCGGGTCGGTCGCTCCGCGGCTGAAGAGCTCGATATCTCCTCCGCGTCGTTTCTCGTCGTTGACCGGAACGAAGAAGAGGTGGAAAAAGCGATGGGACTCGGCTACGTAGCCGTCGTCGCCGATTGCACCCGGGACGAAGCGCTGCGCGATCTCGGGATCTCTCGCGCCGCCGGGCTCATCGCTGCGCTCGCCACCGACGCCGATAATCTCTACCTCGTCCTCACCGCGAAAACTCTCAACCCCAATCTCAAAATCGCCACCCGCGTCAGCGAGGACGACTCCGCCCCCAAATTGAAACGCGCCGGCGCTGACGTCGTTTTCGCACCCTATTCGATGACCGGCCATCGCCTATCCCAGAGCCTGCTCCGCCCCCATGTCAATGACTTCATCGACTTCACTACCGGGAACACGATGGGCCTCGATGTCCGCATTGAGCAGGTCGAAGTCAGCACCCGCAGCGAGTTCGTATCGAAGTCGCTCCGACAAGCACCGCTGCTGCGGGAACTCGGCGTCATCGTTTTGGCCATCCGTCGCGCGGACGGAGAAATGATCTTCAATCCCCCCGCCGACTACGAAATGAACGCCGGTGATTTTTTGATTGCCCTCGGTCCGCCCGCTCAACTGCGCCGCCTGGAATCGATGCTCGGGAACCACGTCCTGTGAAGATCCTTACCGCCGCCGAAATGCGAGAGATCGATGCCCTCACCATGGAGGCCGGTTTGCCAGAACTGGTGCTGATGGAAAACGCCGCCCACCGGGTCGTAGAACTCCTGGAACAGGTTTTCCCGTCCCTCCCTTCGCAACGAATTGTAGTCTTCGCCGGCAAAGGGAACAACGGGGGCGACGGCCTCGCCATTGCCCGCCTTCTCTGGACCCGCTTCGCTCCCCAAGCGCTAGATGTCATCCTCCCGGGTGACGCCCACTCCCAAATGGCCCTGCTCCGCGCCAGCGGTTTCTCAGCGATCCACCAAGCCATTCCCGCCTCTTCGCGCACCGCCACCATCGTGATCGACGCCCTCCTCGGCACCGGCCTAACCGGCCCCGCCCGCGAGCCCTACGCGGCCGCCATCGCCGAAATCAACTCCGGCTTTCCGCTCGCCAAAATCGTCGCCGTCGATCTGCCCTCCGGGATGGACGCCGACACCGGACTCGCGGCCGGGGCGGTCGTCCGCGCTGATTACTCCGTTACTTTCACGGCGCCCAAGCGCGCCCACCTGCTCGGCCAGGGACTCGGGCAAATCACCGTCAGCCCCATCGGTACCCCCGCCGCCATGCTCGAAGAAATCCGTCTGAGCGAAAACGAACCGAGCCTGTGGAGGCATCTGTTCGCTCCCCGGCCGGTCGACGGTCACAAGGGCAGCTTCGGCCACGTCCTGGCGATCGGCGGCGCGGCCGGCAAATCGGGGGCGATCGCGATGACCGGCTTGGCCGCTCTGCGCATGGGTGCCGGACTCGTCACCGTCGCCACCAGCGCCGCTTCCCTTCCCTCTCCCGAACTGATGACCGCCCCCCTCAGCGCCAACTGGAATGCCCTCACAGGGGACAGCATCGCGATCGGCCCCGGCCTCGGCTCCGACCCCCGCGTGCCCAGCTTCATCGCCCAGTGTCCTCTCCCCATGGTCGTCGACGCCGACGGGCTGAACTCGCTCGCCGGTGCCATGCCGGAGACCTTTGCCGCGCCTCGCGTCTTCACCCCCCACCCCGGCGAAATGGCCCGTCTCCTTGGCCGCCCAGTCAACGATCGCCTTGCCGATGCGCAACAGTTCGCCGCCGCTCACGGCGTCATCGTCGTGCTGAAGGGCCATCGCACCGTCATCGCCCGCCCTGACGGCCGGACCGCCATCAACCCCACCGGCACCCCCGCCATGGCCACCGCTGGCTCCGGCGACGTCCTCACCGGCCTCCTCGCCGCGTTGCTCGCCCGTACGGATGAATGGACCGCCACCCTCGCCGCCGTCTACCTGCACGGTCTTTGCGGGGAACTGGCCGCCGCCGAACTCACCGAGTCCTGCGTCATCGCCACCGACCTGCTTCGTTTTCTACCGGAGGCTATCCGCCGCAGTGCCTGATTACTCCTGGTCTCCCGCCAACCTGGAAGCGACCATGGAAGTCGCCCGCGAACTCGCCGCCCTGCTCCCTTCTCGCGGCGTCGTGCAACTGACGGGCAACCTCGGCGCCGGCAAAACCACCCTCGTCGCCGCCCTCGTCGAAGCCCTCGGGGTCGCCCCCGCCGCCGAAGTCTCCAGCCCCACCTTCGCTCTGGTCCACGAATACGGCGAGCCAGTCCGCATCTATCACATTGATCTCTACCGCCTGGACGAACCGCAGCAGTTCTACACCCTCGGCCTCGAAGAGATCTTCGAAACCAACGCCCTCGTCCTGGTCGAGTGGGGCGAGAAATTCGCCCGTTTTCTGCCCCCGGATCGGATCGTGATTACCATCGCGCACGGCGAAGGCGACCACCGGCGCATTACCGCTACAGGAGCTCCTCTTTTGAACCGTACAGCGCCGTAATCACGTCCTTGTATTTTTCAAGAACTTTCTTCGTCCGCACCTTCATCGTCGGCGTCAACTCCCCGCCGTCAATCGAAAAGTCCTGCGGCAAAATGCGGAATTTCTTGATCGCCTCATATCCAGCGAGTTGCTTGTTCGCCCGCTCCACCGCCCGCTTCACCTCCTTATTCACCGACGGCTCCTGCGCCAGTTCCGCCATCGACTTCCCTTTCATGCCCTCGATCAATTCGGCCGCGGTCGGATTCAGTGTGAACAGAGCGGTCACGTAGGGCTGCTGCTCGCCGGCCAGCACCATCTGGCTGATCAGCGGCTCGGTCTTGAATAACGCCTCCACCCGCGACGGGTAAATCTTCTTCCCGTTCGAAGAGACAATCATCTCCTTCTTCCGGCCGACGATGGAAACAAACCCGTCGTCAGAGATGCTCCCCAGGTCGCCCGTATGCAGCCACCCATCGCGGAACACCTCCGCCGAAGCCACCGGGTCGTTGAAATAGCGGGTTGCGTTCGTCGGCGAAAAGATCAAGAGTTCGCCATCCTCAGCGATTTTCATCTTCACCCCTTCGAGCGGCTTGCCGATCGTCCCCAATCGCGGCTTATCCGTCGGGTTCAAGCAGTTGATGCCCCCTTCCGTTAAGCCGAAGCCTTCGATCAAAGGCATTCCGATCACCTCATAAAACTGCCCTAACTCCTTGCTTAGGGGCGCCGCACCCGAAATCGGGAACTTCAATACGCCGCCAAACCGCTCCCGAATCTTCGCAAACACCAGCTTGTCAAACAGCATCAGCGGGAGCGACAAGCGGAACGGCACGGACTCCCCACGCTGCCGAAACGGCGCCGCC
>JBKJLJ010000307.1:0-2616 GCA_046597015.1 Bryobacteraceae bacterium | reverse complement strand
GGTCTATGAGTCAGCTTGCGCGGATTGGGGTGGCGATTGATGCCGATTTGCTCGCATCGTTCGACGGTTTGATTGAAAAACAGGGTTATGAAAATCGCTCGGAGGCGTTCCGCGACCTGATTCGTGATCGATTGGTCCGCGCTGAATCCGAGGAGCCGAATAAGGAAGTGGTAGGCACGCTGACGTTGGTCTACGATCATCACCAACGCAATTTGACCGAACGGATAACGAACCTGCAGCACGATCATCACGGGGTGGTGGTTTCGACCCTGCACGTGCATCTGGACCATCACAACTGTCTGGAAGTATTGATTTTGCGGGGAAAATCGAAGGTAGTGCGCCAGTTGGCGGACCTCCTCGTGAGCATCAAGGGCATCCAGCACGGTCAGTTGGCGGTGACGGCGGCCGAGATCGGACAAAAACCCAAAAAGTAGCCATCCGATCGGCGGGCGAGCACGTATCGATAAGCATACGAATTGTTTGATCGTGCTACGATCAAAATTCCCAGGAGACCCCGATGAAGTCGCTAGGTTTGAGCTTGGTATTGGCCGGGGCGGCGGTGGCCCATTTTTCGTGGATCGCGCCGGTGGCCCCGCTGCTCGCTGTTGGCGCGGTAACCAAAGTGCAGTTCGGCACCGGGCACGCGTTAGGGACGAGCGAGTCGGCATTGCCTTTGGACGATCTGAAAGCGTACGCGTTAACGCCTTCGGGCGGGCGCGTGGAGTTAGCGGTGACCAAGACCGGTTTGTGGCTGGAAGCTGATTATGCGGTGAAAGCGGCGGGGCAACATCGGCTCGTGTTGAGTCAGGAGCGCGGGGCGCGCAGCCGGACGCCGAAGGGTGTTAAGGACGGCGGCCGGGATAAGAACCCCGACGCCACGCAGGCGTTCCGTACCGTGCGCACCGCGGTGGCGTATGCGTTTACGGCCGGGGCCAAGATGGACGCCAAGGCAGTCGGAATCGCTTACGAACTCGTTCCAGAACGGAGGGAGAAGGCGATTATCTTCACGCTGCTGCGGAACGGGAAGCCGTGCGCAGGCGGCGAGGTGGCCGTGTCGTGGGCGGGTAAGAAAGAGGTTCTGCTCGGCAACACCGGGGCGGACGGCAAGATGTCCTACCCGATTCCGGCTGGGGCGAAGGGGGCGTTTGTCGTCCTGGCCGAACAGCGCGTCGCGGCAACAAAGGGTGCTAACTACGACACGGACAACTACGAGACGGCGCTTTACCTGAACTGGTAAGACGATGCATATTGCGGATGGAATTCTACCGACCGCTTGGTGCGCCGCTGGGCACGTCGGGGCTCTCGGAGCAGTCGTCTGGCTGGGTCGGCGGGTGGAGCCGTGGGAGGTCGCGCGCATGGGGATGATGTCGGCCACGTGTTTCGTCGTCTCGATGATCCATTTCCCGCTGCTCGGGACTTCGGTGCACTTGGGGTTGTTCGGGTTGACTGGGATCCTGCTCGGCGGTCGGTCGTTTCCCGTGATCTTCACGACGCTGCTATTCCAGGCGTTGCTGTTTCAGCATGGCGGCTTGCTCTCGCTCGGGGTGAACGCGTTGAACATGGGCCTAGGAGCGCTCGTGGCTGCGTTCATCTGGAAAGCGCCGCAAATTCCGGATTCGATTCGCAGTGCTGTCGCTGGCTTCGTCGGGGCCTTTCTGCCGGCGCTTTTGCTGGTGGCGGAGTTTCAAGCTGTAGGCTATGGCAAAGGGTTCGCGGCTATTGCTGGTGTCTACGTGGCGGTCGCGTTAGTGGAAGCGGCATTGACCGTCTCGGCCATCAGCTTCTTCCGCCATGCGAAGCCGGCGCTGCTGGAGAGCCGGTGAGAGTGGCGTTGGCCACGCTAATGGTGGCGGGAGTATTGCTGGCGCATGACCTGAGCGTGGGACAACGGTCCGAGGGTGCGACCGTCGTTTTGTCGGCGGTCTACGGAGGAACCGAACCCGCGGCGTTTTGCCAGGTTTCGGTGCGTTCGCCGAACAAATCGGGGGCGGAGTTTCAGACGGGACGAACGGATGTCCGCGGCCGGTTCGCGTTCGTTCCGGATAGCCCCGGGGAGTGGAGCGTCGTCGTGGACGATGAGATGGGCCACCGGTTGGAGCTACAGGTGCGCTGGAACGGCTCGGGCGCAGGCGCGCCGGACTCCGCGGCGCAGCCCATTTGGCAGAAGGCGCTGACCGGTGCCTCGCTACTGCTCGGTCTGACTGGGCTGTGGCTGTGGTGGCGGGTGCGCGGACAACTATGAGCGGTCGGATCCTGATCGTGGACGGCTGCCGGTGGTCGACCGTGGACAGCCGCGCGAAAATCGTCGGTCTGATGGGTGCCGCGCTGGCTGTGTCCGCAGCGCCGAGCGTGCCGGTGCTCGGGGTGCAAATGGGTTTGATCGCAGGGGTGCTGCTGATCAGTCGGCTGTCTCTGCGGTGGATTCTGCAACGCTGCGCGCTCGTCACTCCGTTTGCAGCCATGATGGCCGCTTTCCTGGCCTTTGAGCGGGCGCCGGACTATGCGCCCTCGCTGCTCTTGCTGGGCAAAGCGTATGGGTCCGTACTGGTGCTGGGGGTGCTCGTCGCCAGCACGACCGTGCCGGATTTGGTGGCCGGTTTACAGCGGTTGCGGTTT
>JBKJLJ010000188.1:0-21648 GCA_046597015.1 Bryobacteraceae bacterium | reverse complement strand
CCCACGACGGGTGGTTTGCTGGCTACACGACGAAATTGATCTGCGCGGTTTGGGTTGGGTTTGACGACAACGCGGAGTTGGATCTTGAGGGTGCGCGTTCTGCGCTTCCCATTTGGGCTGAGTTTATGAAGCGCGCCCATCTCCGCCGACCTTACCGTAACGCTACCGAATTCCCGCAGCCCAACGGAGTGGTGGTTGCGAATATCGACCCGGCGACTGGGAAACTTGCTGGCGGCAATAATTCGAACTCTCGCGAAGAGGTTTACCTGCAAGGGACCCAGCCCCAATCCGCTGAGGGAGGAGGAGGGCCTGGAACCGCTGTTTCCGATTGGGGAGCAGAACCGACCCGCCCCCAGCGAACCCCGAATGGCAGTAGGGAAGTGCGGTCGATCCCCGTCGCTCCGAAACCGGCTTGGGCCCAATGAAACTATCGTAGTACTCCGTTACATTACTCGGAAAGAAGGAGGTTATTTCGCTATGCAACCGATTGGGATTTTCCTCTCGTTCTGTTTCGCTGTTGCGGCTCTGGGTCAAATCCCGGAAGATTCTGGATTGCGCCCTCTCCCGTCTGATCCTACAACAGTTCGTCCTACCCTTTCGCCCGAAGCTCGGGGCGACATTTTCATGGCGCGTAAGATGTATCGCGAGGCAGCTGACGTGTACCGGCAGCCCCCGGAGAATCCGATTCTTGCCAATAAGATTGGCATCGCCTTCCATCAGATGACTGCGTTATCGGATGCCAAGCGCCAGTACGAACGGGCCGTCCGTTTGAAGCCGGATTATTCGGAAGCGATCAACAACCTCGGGACAATCTACTATGCGCAAAAGAGCTATCGCAAAGCGATTGCCCAGTACAGGCGAGCATTGAAGGTAAATCCCAATTCTGCATCAATCTTCAGCAATCTGGGGACCGCGTTTTTTGCCCGCAAGAAGTACGACGAGGCCTTCGACGCTTATCAGAAAGCATTGTCCATTGATCCCGAAGTGTTCGAGCACCGGAACACCCAAGGTGTCCTCTTGCAAGAGCGGAACGTCACCGAGCGGGCCAAGTTCCACTACTATCTCGCCAAGACCTACGCCAAATCAGGGAACACGGAGCGGGCGCTCGACTATATGCGCAAGGCGATTGAAGAGGGATTTAAAGAGCGGAACAAGTTCGTGGAAGAAGCGGAATTCGCCTCTCTTCAGTCAAATCCAGACTTTCAGCTGCTTTTGAAACTGGAAACACGTGTTCTGTAAGGGCGTGCTGGGGGCTCTCCTCGTGTGGTCCTTGCTCGGCTGTGGCAAGGGTCCAGGTCGGCCGACGGTCGTCAAGATAGCTCTCCTTTCTCCGCAAAGCCAATCGTCGAGCCAGGCCGGACAGGTGTTGCAGTCTACGCTCACGATGGCATTTATCGGTTTGAGCGATGCGATGGTCTTCTCCCTCCCTAACCGTCGCCAAGTGGCCGATGTGGCCCCCAATTTTATTCTTGAGCCGATGGAGGATCGTTCCGGTTTCTCGATCCAAATTTTCGACGGCCCGTCTCAGCGTCATGTTACGGAGGTTTTCTGTGCGGTGGCGGATTGTGCGCGTCAAATTGGTGAGGCGATTGGGGTGACGCCTCGAAAGCTAGCCGTGGTTGCGGCCGCTGTACCAACGCGGCCGACGGCAGAGGCTTTTGCTGCGTTGGCGGCGCTATCTCCGGACGATGGAACGATTTACGAGCAGTGGGTTAACTACCTGTTGAGCCAGAACCGCCGCGAGGAGATTGGTCCTGTGATCACTCAGGCCTTACAGCGGACGTGGCCGCCGCTCGAACGCGCCCAATTTGAGGTTTTGCGGGCGACGATGAAAGGCGAAGTCTCGGCTCGAGTTACGGCCATTGGCGCAGTCGCCCGTGCTTGGCCGGCAAACGTCCCGCTTCAGCTGCAGGCGGCTGATGGATTGAATCAACGGCGGGATTTTAAGGGCGCGCTACCTCTTTTGCAGGCTGCCTTGAGGGGAGAGCCCGATAGTTTTCAGGTGCTGTCGAACTTGGCCTACACCCAGGCATTTGCGGGAGATTTTTCTGCTGCACTGCAGACGGCTCAACTCAGCACTGCCAAAGCCAACCAGCCTGTCCGGTCGCTCGATTTAGAAGGGGACATTCGTTTCGTGCAGGGAAATTTCGGAGCTGCCGAGACGGCGTATCTGGCCGCAGCCGAGAAGGACGCCGCGTTTGAACTGGGCCGACTGTACGCCAAGGCTGCCGAGGCGGCGCTGTGGCAAAATCAGGTCGAGAGGGCGGACGGCCATATGCAGCGCTTTTTCGGGGTTTATCAGAAGGGGGTTCCGGCGGGGATCGCGATCGTACAAGGCCTCTGGCTTTGGCGTATCGGCCAAAGGGTCGAAGCGCGCCGGCAGGCCGAAATGCTGCCGAGCATTAAGCCTCTTTTCGATTTCCTGGCCGATCCTACGCGGGGCGGTCCTCCGCCGGCCGGGACCGCGCTGCAGGCGTTGGCCCAGGGCCGCGCGCCGGAAGCCGCTATCGCCCTGGCCGAATTCATTCGGCAACAGCCGCTACCGATCGGGCTCCGTTGGGATCCCGTCCTCGCCGTCGCGTTGGCCGAAGCCGGAAGGCCGACCGAGGCTTGTGCCCTGCTTTCGCACTGGGGACTTCCTCCGTCGCCGGACGATTGGTCGCCAGCGGCCGTTTGGCCACGACAATTATCGGTGCGGGCGAATTGCCTCCAAAAGTCGGATCCAGCCCGGGCGGACCAACTTCGACAACTCGTCGTCAAGCTGACGCCCAAATAGTTCTGTGCCGATTGGGGGTGGAGCGTGATATTGTGACCCTCGTGCGCTTCTCGTTTTTTCTCTTAACCGCCGCCGCGCTTTCGGCCGCCGATTTCCCTTCCGCGGAGATCACGAACGGGCAAATTACGGCCAAGTTTCTGCTTCCCGATCCGGTCAAGGGATACTATCGCGGCACCCGCTTTGACTGGTCAGGCAATATGCCCAGCTTGCGGACGAAACAGCACGAGTACTTTGGACAGTGGTTTGAGAAATATGATCCGCAATTACACGACGCGATCATGGGTCCGGTCGAAGAGTTCAAAACCAACAATGCGGGACTTGGCTACGACGAGGCGACTCCCGGCGGGAGTTTTATCCGTATTGGCGTCGGGGTAGTGCGTAAGCCGGAAGAGAAGGGGTACCAGAATTTTAAGACTTATGAGATTCTCGATCCGGGTAAATGGACTGTGAAGACGGGTCGTGACCGAATCAGCTTCACACATGTACTCAGCGGACCCAACGGGTATTCGTACCGCTATACGAAGTTGATTGTGCTGGTCAAAGGCAAGTCGACGATGCGGATCGTTCATCTTTTGGAAAACACTGGCCGGAAGGCGATCGCTACCCAGCAGTACAACCATAATTTTTTCATGATCGATGGCCAGCCTACCGGGCCTGAATCGGTCGTCCAGTTTCCGTTCGAGCTCCAAACTACCAAGGCGTTTCCAAACAACTTGGCGGAACCGCGCGGCAAAGAAATCCGCTACACGGCCGAGCTGAAGAAGGGCGAAAGTACTTACGGCGAGTTCGCGGGAGCGCCGGCCTACGATATCCGAATGGAGAATCGAAAGGCGAAGGCCGGAGTTCACATCCGTGGCGATGTTCCGATTGCTAAGCTGGTGTACTGGTCGATCCGGAGCACGTTTTGCCCGGAGCCTTACGTCGACATTGCGGTCGAACCGGGGAAGAAGACCCGTTGGACCTATAGCTACGATTTCTACGATATTCCGTGATCTCCCGCCGCGCCCTTTTCGCAGCTCCGCTTGGCTTATCCGCCGCGACGCCGACCCGGTTTGAACTGGGGTGCATGACGCTGCCGTACTCTGCGTTTTCTTTCGCCCGGTCGCTGGCGGGCATCCGCTCAGCGGGCTTTGAGAGGGTGGCTTGGGGAGTCAGCCACGAGAAGCGACCGGTGCTTGCGCTTGATGCAAAGCCGGTGGTCGCGGCGACGCTGTCCCGCCAGACGCGGGATGCGGGACTGAATCCGGTGATGATGTTTTCCACCGTGATGTTGGAAGCTGAAGGGGCAGGCGACGCGCACCGGCGGCGGGTGGACCAAGCGGCCGCGGCTGGAATCCGCTTCCTGCTTACTTTCGGTAAGACCGCGCCGGGGCAGTACGATGCGGCCGTGGCGGCCCTGCGGGAGGTCGCCCCGCACGCGCAGCAAGCTGGGGTGACGGTATTGCTGAAGCAGCATGGCGGGAACACTGCGACCGGGGTTGACTGCGCGAAGATGCTCCGCGCGGTCAACCATCCGGCCGTCCAGATGGGATATGACGCCGGGAATGTGCTTGACTATGAAAATCACGACCCGCTGCCGGATATCGCCGCTTGCGTGCCGGACATTCGAGCGCTGTGTCTGAAGGACCATCGAAATACCCCGAAGGACGAAGACTGTGCCCCCGGCTTCGGGGAGATTGATCATTACAAACTGCTACTCCCGCTTCGCCGGACGGGGTTAACGCTCCCGCTGATTTTCGAAAATATTTTTGCTCCACTCGTGCCGCGGCCGACGGACCCGGCCGAGCTGGACGAGCTGGCTCGCCGGGCTCGCCAGTATATGGAAACCGTCCTTAAAGGAATCGAGACATATGGATAGACGATCGTTTTTGCTCACTTCGGGTGTTGCTCTAGCTCAGACGCCGATTACCCCTACTGCCGTAATCGGGGTAGGGAACCGCGGTACCTACCTACTGGAAAGCGTGCTGGCCCAGCCGAACGCTAAGGTTGTGGCGTTGTGCGACAACAAGCCCGATCGGCTCGACAAGGCGGCTACGAAGGCGGCGGCTCAGACGCCCAAAACGACGACGGACTGGCGGCGGGTAATCGACAATAAAGACGTCGAGGCGGTCTACATCGCTACCCCGCCTTACTTGCATGCGGAGATGGCAGTGGCGGCGCTCCAGGCGGGAAAGCATGTTTATTGTGAGAAACCGATTGGGGTGACGCCGGCGCAGGTGGCCGCGGTGGTGGCCGCGGCCCAGGCGTCAAAGCGGATTTTTGTGGCGGGTCAACAGTTGCGGTCTCACGCCCAACTGGCCGAAGCAGTCGGGAAGATCCACGACGGGATTATCGGCGATGTGTTGATGATTAAGGCCCAACGCCACGCCACGTCGGATTTGCCGTACGACAGCACCTCGGCCGATTGGTATTACGATGTTTCGAAGTCGGGTGGTTATCTCATTGAACAGTCTGTTCATAACTTGGACGTTTGTAATTGGGTATTGAACCAACGCCCGATTAGCGCCAATGGATTTGGCGCTACCCGTCTGCATAAGAACGAACCGGCCGGCCGCAGTATCTTCGATTGCGGAACTTTGAGTTATAACTATCCGGGCGGTGCGCAGGTTTCGTTCACCCAGAACGTCTTCCATCCGCGAGGCATGCCGCACGGCGGGCAGTATGTCCTTGTGTATGGGAGTAAAGGCGCGATCGATTTGATGTACGCCTGCATGATGTACCCGTTGGCAGCGGGGACGCCGGTTGAGATCGCCGCGAAACGGGAGGAGGTCCCTCACGCGCATACCGTCGCTTTTTATAACGCGATCCAACGGGGCGCTCCGTTGCCGGCAGGATTCAAGATTGGGGCCGAGGCGGCGCTGACGGCAATTCTCGGCCACGAAGCGATGACCCGGCAAGATACGGTGACCTGGAACAGTCTCGGGGTCTCCCTGTAGGATTAGGCGCTGGACTACTTGGGGGCTTGGTGGCGACGGGCTGGGGCTCCGCTGGTGGTGGTATCAGTCACGGGGTCCGGTATTCCGTCTGGATCCGGTGGCATCACGGTTGGCTCGTCCTGACTCGAAAACCGAAGGAGCCACGACGAGCTGCCATGGATGTAAAGGCGAGCGACCTCTCCGGCGAGGGTGTCGGTTCCTCCCGGCTCGGTTCCCATCACTTGGGGGTAGTAACCCGGCCGATAGCCGATCTGGTCTCCGGACAAGATTCGAGTCGGCTGCCTCCAGTAGCTCGGATCGGCCAAATCGATCGTGTTGGACAGATAAATGCCTTCCTGCGGCCAGCCAGGCTTGCAACAGGCACGGTTCATCAGGACGACGTACCGTTCGAGGTAGGTGTTCCAATGGATCGAGGGTCCCCAGAAAGAGTCGGCATCTTCCCGCTGCCAAGCGCGAGTCGCCCAGAAAACCGGAGTCATATGTCCTCCGATGCCGGGCTCTATCCATTCGCCATTGTGGTACTTATGAACCGCTCCGGCCGGTGCCGCGCGATCGGCGAAGGAGAGTCTCGCGGTCACCACCCCTTGCTCCCTAACATCACCGCCGTAGTTTGTGAATAAAAAATAGAAGTATTGCTTCTGACGATCAAGAACGACGGAGAAATCGCCGTGGCCCGTAGCGAAAAAACCATTTTTGGCGTTGCAGTCCGGAGCGTCTCCGGATTCGAGTATGATGCCGAGGTCAATGATGGAGGCACCGTTATCGTAGGAGACGACCGCGCCAATCTTTGGTGCGGTGAGACCCGATTTCCCGGGGCAGACGCCGCCGGGTTCGTGATGGTACCAGCCGTAAACGGTTCCATCCTCATCGCGCCAGGCGGCCTCTACCCAGACGGGCAGGTGGAGTTGCCGGGCGACGTCGACTGGTGTGCTCGAGAAGGGTCCAAATTGGCTCGGCCCCTGGCTCATCATCAGCGGATCGCCGGTAGAACTAAACAGGTGCAGCGTTTGATCAACCCAAAACGCCGAGGTATTCCCGTCGATATGGGTTGGCAGATCGATTCGCGACGCGGGCTCGACCACGGCGTGCTGAGCATTCAGACAGCTGAGCATCACTAAACCGAAAATCCATAATCGAGGTTGCAATCGGAATCCTTCCTGTAAGAAACTGACTGGTTTCGCTCCCGCTCGGTTACCCTTGTTACGTTTCTTTACCGCGGTCACGGCGTTACACTGAGATTCTACCCTCCGTGTCGAAGGGCTTCGACCCCTAACCCCCATGCCAATTCGAGTTGCAATACACCACAAGACGACCTACTTTTATGATCGGCCGGTCACCCTCTCGCCTCAAGTCGTCCGACTCCGTCCCGCGCCGCATTCCCGCACGCCAATTCCCGCTTATTCTTTGAAAATCGAGCCCGGCGGCCACTTCATTAACTGGCAGCAGGACCCGCAGAGCAACTGGCTGGCGCGGATTGTCTTCCACGAGAAGGTGCGGCAGTTCTCGGTGGAAGTGGATCTGGTGGCCGAAATGGTGGTGATCAACCCGTTCGACTTCTTTCTCGAGCCCGACGCCGAAGAGTTTCCCTTCGTTTACGACGCCGGCTTGCAACAGGAACTCGCCCCGTTCCGCTTAGTGGATGCCGCCGGCCCCCTGCTGAAACAGTTCCTGGCGACTGTGAACGTTACGAAGCGCCGCACGATTGACTTCTTGGTCGACCTGAATCAATTGGTGCAACGGCGAGTCAACTACGCTATCCGCATGGAGCCTGGGGTGCAGACGCCCGAGGAGACCCTCGCAAAGAACATTGGATCCTGCCGGGACTCGGCGTGGTTGCTCGTGCAGAGCTGCCGCCAGTTGGGGTTGGCGGCTCGTTTCGTCTCCGGGTACTTGATTCAACTAAAGCCCGATGTCAAGCCGCTCGAAGGCCCGGCGGGAACGTCCGTCGACTTCACTGATCTTCATGCCTGGAGCGAGGTCTATCTTCCTGGGGCGGGATGGATTGGGCTCGACCCGACCTCTGGCCTGTTTGCCGGTGAGGGCCATATTCCGCTGGCCGCGACGCCGGAACCGTCTTCCGCTGCTCCGGTTTCGGGCGGCGTGGACGAGTGCAAGGTCGAGTTTGCGCACGTGATGGAGATCACCCGGATTCACGAGGATCCGCGGGTGACGCTGCCGTACACCGACGACCAATGGCGCGAGATTGAAACTCTGGGCTACCAAGTGGATCGCGATATTGTTGACCACGATATTCGGCTGACGATGGGTGGGGAGCCTACTTTCGTGTCCGTAGAGGACATGGACGGCGATGAGTGGAACACGGCGGCCATGGGGCCGAATAAGCGGCGTCTGGCGATGGATCTCATTGATCGGTTGCGGAAGCGTCTGGCCCCCGGCGGCCTGCTGCACATGGGGCAGGGCAAGTGGTACCCTGGCGAGCCGCTGCCGCGTTGGGCGTTCACCTGCTACTGGCGGGAGGATGGGCAACCGCTGTGGAACAATCCGGCTCTGCTGGCCCTGGATGGAGTAGACCAGGGTTACGGACCAGCCGACGCCCAAGCGTTCGCAGCGAAACTAGCCGAGCGCTTAGGCGTCAGCCCCGATTACGTCAATACCGCGTACGAAGACCCGGTGTTCTATCTGCAGAAGGAACGCCAGCTGCCGATCAATGTGGATCCCGAAGACAACCGCCTGGAAGACCCGCAGGAGCGGGAGCGGATTCGCCGGGTGTTTGAGCATGGGTTGCACAATCCGACGGGGTTTGTTTTGCCGCTCCAACGGGCTTGGACCCAGCGGGGGCCCGAGTGGCAGACGGGCTTATGGATGCTGCGGGGTGCCAAGATTTTTCTAATTCCCGGCGATTCCGCGGTTGGCTATCGCCTTCCATTGGCGAGCCTGCCGTGGGCGGAGTCGGGCCCGTTACCGAATATCATTACCGTGGACCCGATGGCGCAACGACCAGCGTTGCCGCCTTCGCGGCCCGAGATCAGAATGCAGCCGGCGAGCCCCGTCGCTCCCGCGGTCGACAAGAAGCCCAAAGCCGGGGAATCGGCCGATTGGGTCGTCCGGACGGCGCTTTGCATCGAACCGCGTAACGGTCAGTTGCACATTTTCCTGCCGCCGATGTCGTCCGTGGACGACTATGTCGACTTAGTCGGGGCGATTGAAGAGACCGCGACCCTGTTAAGCATGCCGGTGATCTTCGAAGGCTATACACTACCGCCGGATCATCGTATCAAATACGTTCGAGTGACTCCGGACCCGGGTGTGATCGAAGTAAATGTCCAGCCTTCCGATAGCTGGAGCGACTTAGTCCGGCATACGACCGAGCTCTATGACGACGCCCACCAGTGCCGTTTGGGGACCGAGAAATTCATGATGGATGGGCGGCATTGCGGCACGGGGGGAGGGAATCACATCGTGTTGGGCGGCCGTACGCCAAACGACAGCCCGTTTCTGAGACGGCCGGACCTGCTGCGCAGCCTGCTTTCTTATTGGGTGAATCATCCCTCTTTGTCGTACTTGTTCTCGGGTATGTTTATTGGCCCGACGAGCCAGGCACCGCGCGTCGACGAGACCCGGGCGGACTCGTTGTACGAGCTCGAAATCGCCTTCAGCCAGGTGCCGCCCCCGGGTGGCGACCCGATTCCGAACTGGCTCGTTGATCGCATCTTCCGTCACATTTTGACCGATCTGACCGGGAATACGCATCGGGCGGAGTTCTGCATCGACAAGCTCTTTTCGCCGGATTCGTCGACGGGCCGTCTCGGGCTTTTGGAGTTACGTGGATTTGAGATGCCGCCTCATGCGCGGATGAGCTTGACCCAGCAGTTACTGGTCCGAACCCTGATCGCGAAGTTCTGGAAGTCGCCTTATTTGCAAGCGCCAGTTGCGTGGGGCACCCAGTTACATGATCAGTTTATGCTTCCGCACTTTGTGAACCGGGATATCGCCAGTGTGATGGATGATTTACGCGAAGCGGGTTACCCGTTCCGCACGGAGTGGTTTGCCCCGCACTTCGAATTCCGCTATCCAGTCTTTGGCCGGGTAAACTACCTTGGTATCGAGATTGAATTGCGTCAGGCCACCGAGCCTTGGTACGTACTGGGCGAAGAACCGGCCGGGGGCGGCACTTCCCGTTTCGTCGATTCTTCAGTTGAACGGCTGCAGGTGACGGCGACCGGCATGTTCGGCAACCGTTACCTCATCACGTGTAACGGGCGGCGGGTGCCGCTGCATTCGACCGGCATCCAGGGAGGATGGGTGGCCGGGGTCCGGTATCGGGCCTGGCAACCCCCGTCGTGCCTGCACCCGACGATTCCGGTGCACACGCCCTTGGTGTTCGACCTTTACGATACTTGGACAGGGCGCTCGGTGGGCGGTTGTTCGTACCACGTGTCCCATCCCGGTGGCCGAGCGAGCGAACAGTTCCCGATCAATGCCTTGGAGGCGGAATCCCGCCGCGGGGCTCGCTTCTTCGGGTTCGGGCATACTCCGGGGCCGCGGCCGATGCCGTCAATGGAATCGAACCCGCTATTCCCGTTGACGCTGGATCTGCGCCGCTAGGGCAGGCAGTCTTCGAAACTAGCCGATATGGGACTATGAAGAGGGTGCCCTTGATCTTTTCCCCGACCTGCTCTACCTCATGACGCGCTCCTTCCTCGATAAGCAGCAAAGCCCCGACTCGGCCTGGCGATATGATCCCGAGGCGGGGTTTTACGATGAGGTCCTGCAGGAGTCCGGGCAGATTCGCGGACATTGGAAGGGGCTGACGACCTCGTTACTGGGTCTGCGCGACGGCGAGTTCCGGGAACGTTGGAAAGAGGGTCAGCGGCTGATCCACGATCATGGCATCACCTATAACGTCTACGGCGATCCGCAGAGCACGGACCGGCCTTGGCCGCTCGATCCGCTGCCGCTGGTGATGGACCCAAACGAGTGGAAGTCGATCGAAGCCGCGGTGGCGCAACGGGCGATGCTGCTGAATACGATTCTGGCGGATCTGTATGGGCCGCAGCGGTTGTTGGCCGAAAAACTACTGCCGGCGGAATTGGTTTACCCGAACCCCGGGTATTTGCGCCCTTGCCGCGGTCTGAGTGTGCCGGGCGGCACGCATTTGCACCTTTACTCGGCCGACTTGGCGCGCGCTCCCAACGGCCGCTGGTGGTTTCTGGCCGACCGAACCCAAGCGCCTTCCGGGGCGGGATACGCGCTGGAAAATCGGCTCGTCTGTTCCCGCGTCTTGCCCGACGTTTTCAAGGACTCGAATGTCCAACGTTTGGCCGGATTTTTTCAGGCCTACCGGGAGACTTTGGCGAGCCTGGCACCGGGTAAGCGGGACAACCCCCGCGTCGTACTGCTGACACCTGGGCCGTACAACGAAACCTACTTTGAACATGCCTTTCTAGCCCGGTATCTGGGCTATACGCTGGTCGAGGGGGGGGACCTGACGGTAAGGGACAACCACGTTTATTTGAAAACGCTGGGCGGGTTGCTGCTGGTGGATGTGATTGTTCGTCGGCAGGATTCCGGCTTTTGTGATCCGCTGGAGCTGCGGTCGGACTCGATGCTTGGGATTCCGGGTTTGGTGCAGGCGGTGCGGTGTGGCCACGTAGCGATTGCCAACGCCTTGGGGAGTGGGGTGGTGGAATCGGCGGCGCCTTCGGCGTTCTATCCGGCGTTGTGCCGCCAATTGCTAGGCGAAGAGTTGAAGATGCCGACCGTGGCGACGTGGTGGTGCGGCCAGGAAGGGCCGCTGTCGTATGTGGCCAGTCAATTGCATAATCTGGTGGTGAAACCCGTGTTTCCGAAGCCGGGCGACCAACCGATTTTCGGAGCGCGGCTGACCGAGGCCGAGCGGCGGAGCTTGGTGTCAAAAATGCGGGCGAACCCCGGCAAGTACGTCGCGCAGGAGCAAGTGGCCCTATCGACGGTGCCGGTATGGGAAGGCGGCAAGGTGGCGCCGCGGCATGTCGTGTTGCGGGTGTTTGCGGTGGCTCATAACGGGGGCTACAAGGTGATGCCCGGCGGATTGTCGCGGGTAACTCCGTCGCTCGACAACCTGGTCGTGAGCGTCCAACTCGGGGGCGGCAGCAAGGATACCTGGGTGCTGGGCGGTAAGGAGGATGAGAAACTCACGCTGCTCCCGCCGAAGACGAATCGGTTGGCCGTGAGCCGAGCCACTTTTGATCTGCCCAGCCGGGTGGCCGATAATCTTTTCTGGTTGGGTCGATACGTGGAACGGGTGGAAGCGGTGGTGCGGGTCACCCGGTCGATGCTGCCGCGATTGACGCAGGAAAGTGACCCGATGCAGGCTTCCGGATTGCAGGCGGGAGCGCGGATCCTGCTGCATCATGGCTACATCAAGGGCGAAGGTGAGTTGCTGGAAAACGAGCTTCTCAATCTGCTCTATGACGGCAAGAAGAGGGGCAGTCTAGGTTATAGCATCCATTTGATCCACTCCGTGGTTTGGCCGATGCGGGACCGGATTTCGACCGACGCATGGCGGATTTTGACGCGGCTTGATCAGCAGTTTTCGGCGGATCCGCCGGCTCCGGCTCTCCGGCTGAGCGGAGCCCTCGATTTGTTGAATCAAACGGTGATCACCTTGGCGGCGTTTAGCGGCTTGGCGCTCGAAAGTATGACCCGCGGAGAGGGTTGGCGTTTCCTCGATATCGGGCGGCGTCTGGAGCGATCGCTGCAAATGATTGAGCTTCTCCGCCACGGTTTAGCAACTGATCCCGAAGTCAGCCGTGGGGAGCTCGAAGCGGTGCTCGAAATCGCCGATAGCAGTTTGACGTACCGGTCGCGGTACCAGACGTCTCTGCAAACGGATCTGGTGCTCGATCTGTTGCTGGTAGATGAGGCGAATCCGCGTTCCATCGCGTTCCAACTAGCTCGGTTGACCGAGCACGTGGAACAGCTCCCGGAGAGCAAGTCGCTGACGCGGCGGCCGGCGGAGGCTCGGGTTTTGCTCCGGCTCCTGACCAATGTCCAACTCGCTGATGTGACGGAATTGGCGGTTCCCTCGGTGATGCACGCGTTCCTCGAAAAAGGGGGGACCGACCTGCGGGACCTGTCCGAACTACTAACGCGCACCTACTTTAACCACGCGTTGGCTTCTCATCGCCTTTCTGCTCCTTAAATCCCATGCTGCTGCGCGCTACTCACACGACCACGTACCTTTACAGCAACCCGGTGTCAATCTGTCACACCGAAGTTCACCTGGGCCCCCGTGTCTCCACTCGGCAGCGGTTAGTGGAGCATGAGTTGTTGATCAAACCGGAACCGGCGACGCTCGACGAACGGCTGGACTATTTCGGCAATCCGGTGACCTATTTCTGCCTGAGCGAGCCCCATCTGACCTTAACGATTACTTCGCGCAGCGTGATCGAAATGCTGGCTGAGTCGCCCGCGTTGGCAGGTCTGTCGCCGGCTTGGGAGGAAGTCAGCGAGCAGCTTCGGAAGCGGGAGAGTCCCGAAACTATGGCCGCGTCGGAGTTCGTCTTTGAGTCGCCATTAATTGAACTCGGACCGGAATTTGCGGCCTTTGCGGCGAAGAGTTTTACTTCGGGTCGACCGTTGCTGGAAGCTGCGCTCGACCTTTCGCATCGAATTTTTATCGGCTTCAAGTACGATCCTCGCGCGACCACGGTGACGACTCCGGTGCGCGAAGTGCTGAAGACGAAACATGGTGTTTGTCAGGATTTCGCCCACTTCCTAATCGCCTGCCTTCGTTCGCTCGGGATCCCGGCGCGTTACGTGAGCGGATACTTGCGGAGTGGCGAGAACTCGGTCGGAGCGGAGGCCTCTCACGCCTGGGCCGGAGTGTTCTGTCCTGGGTATGGGTGGTTTGACTTCGATCCGACCAACGATGTGATGCCGGCCGGTGGCCACGTAACTGTGGCTTGGGGGCGGGACTATTCCGATGTCACCCCCGTCAAAGGGGTTGCTCTCGGTGGCGGGGAGCAGTTGATCAACGTAGCGGTCGAAGTGATTCCAGTGGTCGAGACAGCAATTTCAGCCGAAGTGTAGGAAAGATTTCCGTCGACCGTTGGCAACCCTTAAAAGTTTGCTATACTTCCAACGTATGGCTGCTGGCGGAGTGATCCGATCGGCACCAGATAAACGTTCGCTGGCGTAGCTCAGCTGGTAGAGCATCTGATTTGTAATCAGAGGGTCGGGGGTTCGATCCCCTCCGCCAGCTCCAGTTCTGTGAAGCCCAACTATTGTGGACAGGTGGCGGAGCGGTCAATCGCAGCAGACTGTAAATCTGCCGCCCATCGGGCTACGAAGGTTCAAATCCTTCCCTGTCCACCATTCAGTCAAGTCGTTTAGTATAAGCCGATGTAGCTCAGATGGTAGAGCGCGTCCTTGGTAAGGACGAGGTCACCAGTTCAATCCTGGTCATCGGCTCCATTTTTGTCCTCCTCCCTCCGATAGGTAAATCCCATGGCGAAAGAAAAATTTGATCGTAGTAAGCCGCACGTGAACATCGGCACGATCGGACACATTGATCACGGCAAGACGACCCTGACGGCCGCAATCACCAAGGTGCTCTCGAAGCACAATCCGAAGAACTCGTTCCGCAGTTTCGATTCGATCGACAACGCTCCGGAAGAGAAGGCTCGTGGTATCACGATTAACGCCGCTCACGTGGAATACGAGACGAAGAATCGCCACTATGCCCACGTCGATTGCCCCGGCCACGCTGACTACATCAAGAACATGATCACCGGAGCGGCCCAGATGGACGGCGCCATTCTTGTGGTTGCGGCGACCGATGGCCCGATGCCCCAGACCCGTGAGCACATTCTGCTCGCCCGTCAGGTGGGTGTGCCGTACATCGTGGTTGCGTTGAATAAAGTTGACATGGTCGAAGACGCTGAACTGCTCGAGTTGGTTGAGCTCGAAGTGCGCGAACTCCTGAAGAGCTACAAGTTCCCGGGCGACGATCTGCCGGTTTGCAAAGTTTCTGCGCTGGGCGGCTTGAACGGCGAGCCCGAGTGGGAAGCGGCCATTGATGCCTTGATGGAAGCGGTAGATACCTACGTTCCGATGCCGGAGCGCGTGATCGACAAGCCGATGTTGATGCCGATCGAAGATATCTTCTCGATCCAGGGTCGCGGTACGGTGGTTACGGGTCGTATCGAACAGGGAATTTGCAAAGTCGGCGAGGAAATGGAGATTGTTGGCTTCCGTGACACGCGGAAGACGGTCGTCACCGGCGTCGAAATGTTCAAAAAGCTGCTCGACGAAGGTCGTGCGGGTGACAACGTAGGCTTGCTGCTGCGCGGTATCGACAAAGAAGACGTCGAACGGGGTCAGGTTATAGCCAAGCCAGGTTCGATCAAGCCGCACAAGAACTTCAAGGGCGAAGTCTATGTGTTGAGCAAAGAAGAAGGCGGCCGTCACACGCCGTTCTTCAACGGCTACCGTCCCCAGTTCTACTTCCGCACGACGGACGTAACGGGTGTGGCGAAGTTGCCGGAAGGGACGGAGATGGTGATGCCGGGTGACAATGTCTCGCTTTCGATCGAGCTGATCACGCCCGTCGCCATGGACAAAGGCCTTCGGTTTGCAATTCGTGAAGGTGGCCGCACCGTCGGTGCCGGCACGGTAACGGAAATCGGCGTCTAAAGAGCTCTAAAAGGGCTGTATTGAGAGCCCCGGTTTGGGAACCGGGGCTTTTCTATGTATAATGAGAAGTTTGGGAGTTCAGGATCATGCGCGAAATTATCAAGCTGCAGTGCACCGAGACGAAAGACATTAATTACTACACGACGAAGAACAAGAAAAAGACGACTGAGCGCATCGAGCTGATGAAGTATTCACCGCGCCTTCGCCGTCATACCTTGCACCGCGAAGTGAAGTAGTCCACACAGGGGCATAGGCTAACGGTAAACCAGCGGTCTCCAAAACCGCCTTTGTGGGTTCGAATCCCCCTGCCCCTGCCATTCTCTCTTGAATCAGATGGCCGCAACGAACGAGTTAATTATGGGTACCAAGACCGTCACTCCAGAGCAAAACAGCAGCGGCGCGGGCATTGCCGCGTGGCCGGCAATCGCCAAGACTTACGTTGAAGAACTCAAGTTGGAGATGCGCCGGGTCACTTGGCCGAACTGGGAGCAGGTAAAGGCTACGACGGCTGTCGTAATTGCCTCTGTTTTCGTGTTTGCCGCTTACTTCGCTTTAGTCGACTTTTTGATCGGTCGCGGGATTACGCAGCTTTTCAAGGTGTTGGGCAAATAGATGGCCGAAGACAACTTTGAACTCGAGGCGGAAACAAAGCCTGAACCTGGGCTTATCGGTGGCGACGCCGATAGCGGAAGCGTGGATGAAGTGGAAGCTGATCCGGGTGGCGTAGCCACCGATGCGGTGACCGAGGGCGTGGTGGATCTGGCCACCAGCAAGAACTGGTACATCATCCACACCTATTCCGGTTTTGAGAACAAGGTCGCCGAATCGCTCCGCGGTCGGGCGGTGGCATTTGGCTTCAATGATCGGCTGGGTCAAATTCTGATTCCGACCGAAGAAGTTTTTGAGCTCAAGAACGGCAAGAAGGTCACGAGTAAACGTCTGCTCTACCCCGGCTATGTGCTGGTGGAAATGGAGATGGATGACGAACTATGGCATGCCGTGAAGGACACGCCTCGCGTCACCGGTTTTGTCGGTGGCGGCAACCACCCCGTTCCGCTCACCGCGGACGAGGTGAATTCCATCCTGTATCGGCAGTCTAACGTGGGCGACCGTCCCAAACCGAAGCTCACATTTGAGCGCAATGAAACGGTCCGTATCACCGAAGGTCCATTTACGAACTTCTCCGGAAAGGTGGACGATATCAATGCAGAGAAGAATACTCTCCGCGTGATGGTTACCATCTTCGGCCGTTCAACCCCGGTGGAACTCGACTTTGAACAAGTCGAAAAAATCCAATAAGCAAAAATAAGAGTAAATCATGGCAAAGAAAGTCACTGGGCAAGTAAAACTACAAATTCCGGCAGGTAAGGCCACTCCCGCGCCTCCCGTCGGTACCGCTCTGGGTCCGCAAGGTGTCAACATTATGGAATTCGTGAAGGCGTACAACGCCCGCACGTCTGCTCCGGAAAATGTTGGCCTCATCATCCCGGTCGTTATCACCATCTACTCGGACCGTTCCTTCACCTTCATCACGAAGACCCCGCCCGTCGCGGTCCTCATTAAGAAGGCACTGAAGCTCGACAAGGGTTCCCCCACGCCCAATAAGGTCAAAGTGGGCAAGATCACCCGGCAGCAGATCGCTGACATCGCTAAGATCAAAATGCCGGACCTTAATAGCTTCACCATTGAGTCGGCAATTGCTCAGGTCGAAGGCGCCTGCAAGAGCATGGGCGTAGACATCATCTAAATTTACCTGTTACTCTAAGAGAAGTAAGTATTTCATGGGAGGTCTCCACCCGGACTTGTTCCGAGGTTGGAGGCCGCTAGGACCAACTATAATATGGCAAAAAAGCAAGGCAAGCAGTACACCGCTGCCGCTAAGCAGATTGAGGCACGGCCTTATAATCTCGCTGATGCGGTGGTGCTCGTCAAAAAAATCAAGTACACGAAGTTTGACGAAACTCTCGAAGTGCATTTGCGCCTCGGAGTAGATCCCAAGCACGCCGATCAAATGGTGCGCGGAACCGTCGTTCTACCGCACGGTTTGGGCAAGAAGAAGCGCATTCTGGTCATCGCCTCGGGCGATAAGATTCGGGAAGCGCAAGAAGCAGGTGCCGATTTTGTCGGTGGTGAAGAACTGGTGACCAAGATCATGACCGAGCAGTGGCTCGATTATGATGCGGTGATCGCTACGCCCGACATGATGCGCTCGGTCGGTAAGCTCGGAAAGATTCTCGGACCGCGCGGCTTGATGCCTAATCCGAAAACCGGCACCGTTACCACCGACGTCAAAACGGCCATCGAAGAAACCAAGGCTGGTAAAGTCGAATTCCGCGTCGATAAGACCGGAGTTATCCATGCTCCGCTCGGAAAGGTAAGCTTCCCGGACGACAAGCTGGTCGATAATGCAAACACCCTGATTCAGGCTGTGTTGAAAGCGAAGCCCGCCGCTGCCAAGGGCAAATATGTTCGTAGTGTCACCCTTTGCTCGACCATGAGCCCCGGGATTTCGCTCGACGTAACCGAAATGAACGCTGTTAAGGTTCAGGCGTAGGAGTAGAAACCATGAAGAAGAAAGCAGATAAAGTAAAAGATCTGTCGTTCCTGCGCGGTGAGTTTGAGCAGACCGGCAATATTTTCCTGACGGGTTATGAAAAGATGACGGTGCTGCAGGATTTCAATCTGCGCAAAGTGATCAAAGGCGTCGGCGGTAGCTACAAGGTTGTCAAGAATAACCTAGCTCAGAAGGCGAGCGAGGGTCTTCAGAGCGAGCCCTTGTTCACAAAGCTGGTCGGCATGAGCGCGATCGCCTACACCACGGGTGACGTCGTCGCCCTGGCGAAGGCCTTAACAGTCTACGCCAAGACCGTCCCGGCGTTTTCCTTTAAAGGGGGGTTAGTGGAAGGGACCGTCGTCGACGTAAAGTCGATTGGCGAACTCGCTGCTCTCCCAGCGAAAGAAGAGATCTACGCGAAATTGCTGTATCTTATCAACGCTCCGGCCCAACGTGTGGTTACGGTTGTCAACGCCAGTGGCCGAAACTTGGCCGTCGTGATCGACCAAGGCGTCAAAGAAAGCAAGTTTCAGGATTAATTGGATTCCGGATAGGTTCGCTTCTGTCGGCGAACCTATCCGTACGAAAGGGCATTTGCTGTGGCAACAAACCTCCTCTCCGAGAGCCGCAGTTAAAGACGAAACTCAGCTCCGCCGTCTTCTACCGGTGTGAGCTCAAGCGCTAAACAGTTACTAATTCAGGAGTTACTACAAAAATGGCAGACATCAACGCAATTGCGGAACAGATCCAGGGCCTCACCCTTCTTGAGGCTTCTCAGCTTGTGAAATTGCTCGAAGAGAAGCTCGGCGTGTCGGCGGCTGCGGCCTCCGCCTCGGCGGCTCCGGCTGCGGCCGCCGCCGCTCCGGCCGTCGAAGAGAAGACTGAATTCAACGTCATTCTCACCGGTGCCGGTGCGAACAAGATCAACGTCATCAAGGCCGTTCGCGAAGTCGTTTCCGGTCTCGGCCTCAAAGAAGCCAAGGACCTGGTCGACAGCGCTCCGAAGGCTGTCAAAGAGGGCGTTAGCAAGGAAGAGGCCGCGACCATCCAGAAGAAGCTGGTGGACGCTGGCGCGACCGTCGAGATCAAGTAGTTTTTGTTCTCCGTTGTTTGAAAAGCCCCCGGCTGCGGCCGGGGGCTTTTGCGTGGTTTATACTCACCTTCGATCCCCGCCATGACGAAACGGCTCTTTCTTTGCTTACTTGGGTTACTAACCCTCGCCCAGGGGCAGCGCCCTGTCGTCCCCCTGCCACCGGTCGTTCTGACCCCTTTCCAGCGGCAGCAACTCGACTCCGGAGTCGCCGAACTCGACCGCATGCTTGGCCAACTCGCCGCGAAGCATGCCGACGCCGCCCTGATTGCCGACGTGGCGATCTTCCAGAAAGCGGGCCGAATGCTCCAAGAGAATCCCGACGAGTTCTTTGTCGCCGAGGACGTCCCTAAACACTTGGCGGTGCTCGAACAAGGCTTGAGCCGAGGCCGTGATCTGTTGGCTGGGCGGGCACCCTGGACGAATCAAGCCGCGCGTCGTCTCCACGGCTATGTCTCGGACCTTGACGGATCTGTGCAGCCCTACGGCCTGCGTATCCCGGCGTCCTACGATGGCACGAAGCCGGTGCGTCTTTACGTCTGGTTACACGGGCGCGATCAACGCCTCACCGAAGCCACGTTCCTCGATCGGGCCCAACGGGTGACGCCGTCTACCTCCAACCCCGCCGACGAAGGCCAGATTCAGCTCGACGTCTATGGCCGCTGGAACGGCATCGCCTTCCATTGGGCCGGAGAGGCGGACGTCTTCGAGGCCATCGCCGCTGTCCGCCGCCGTTACAACGTTGATCCCCAACGGATCATCCTGCGCGGCTTTTCGATGGGCGGCTGCGGGGCATGGCACATCGCGCTCCATCATCCGGGTTTCTTCGCGGCGGCCGAAATCGGCGCGGGAACCTGGCCGCTCCGTTCGCAACTCCCGGGCTTTCCGGCCTACCAGGAGGGGCCCCTGCGGATCTATGAAAACATCCTCGACTGGTCGTTGAACGCGTTCAATTTGCCGATCGCCGGCCATGGCGGAGAGAACGAGACCGGCACCAGTTCCATCCCGCCTCCTCCCCCCGGCACCAAAACGCGAGGCCAACTCGAATCGTCACTCCGTGTGCGCGCCCAGTTGGAAAAAGAAGGTTTCCCCTCCGCCGGCGACCCGTTCGACCTGCGCGTTCCTGGCACCCCGGCCCGCTTTTTCATCTCGAAAAACACCGGCCACGGAACCGGCCCCGAGGTGCGCCAGAAGCTCGACGTCTTCCTGAAAGAGCACGGCGACCGTGGCCTTGTGTCGGCCGACCACATCCGTTTCGTCACCTTCACGACCCGCTATCCCCACTCCGGCTGGGTGACCGTTGAGCATCTCGCCAAGCACTACCAGCGCGGAGAAGTGAACGCCCGGCGCCTTGAAGATGGCCGCCGTTTCGAGTTGACGACCCAGAACATCACGCGCCTCACCCTCCACGAGACGGGCTCCGCCCGCACCCTGGCGATTGACGGGCAAACCTTACCCGTTCAGCCTGCCGCCCAACTAACGATCGAAAAAGCAAACGGCCGCTGGGCGATCGCCAAACCCGTCAAAGGGCTCCACAAGATGCACGCCCTCCAAGGCCCGATCGATGACGCCTTCCTGAGTCCCTTTCTGCTCGTTCGCCCAACCGGCCAACCTTGGAACATGGCGGCACACGAACAGGCGCTCCGCTTACTCTCCCGTTTCGACCGCCTCTACGCTAAGGGTCTCCGCGCTCATCCCCGGGTGAAGGACGACAAGGACGTGACGCCGGAAGATATCGCCAAATACAACCTGGTTCTGTTCGGCGACCCCGGCAGCAACCGTTGGATCGCCAAGATCCAAGGCAAAACGCCACTTCATTGGTCGCGACACCAAGTCAGCCTCGGTGCGCAAAGCTACGCTTCCGCCGACCATCTACCTGCCCTCGTCTATCCGAATCCGCTCTCGCCGAACCGCTATGTGGTCATCAACAGCGGGATGACGATTGAAGACCGCGAGTATCGTGGCGAATACGGCATGCCCCGACTCGGCGACTACGCCATCCTCAAGGCGAAGGCCAAAGAAGAATGGTCCGAGGTCATTGCCGCCGGACTCTTCTCAGAAACCTGGCAACTGATCCCTTAGGGCCGCCAAAGCAACGGCAACGCGACCAGCAGGAGCAATCCCGCAAAAATCCAGTCGCGCTTCTCAAACGAGTGAGCGGATCCAACCGCCATCGAACCGTCGAAGCCACGCGCCGCCATGCACGCGGCCACCCGTTCGGCCCGGTCCCAACTGCGGAGGAACAAAGCTGCAAACCGCGCACCCCAGGCTGCCTCTCCTGCGCTCCGTCCGGTGCGGCTTAACCGCGCGCGAGCCATTCGGGCCCACTCGTCCTCCAGTAACTGAGCGTAACGGTAGGTGAACGAGGCGGTCACTACGAGTACGGATGGAAACCGCAACCGCTGTAAACCGGCCACCAAATCCGGCACGGTCGTGCTGGCGACGAGCATCCCCAGCACCAGTACCGACCCGTACGCTTTGCCCAGCACGAGCAGCGAGGGCGCATAGTCCGGCGCACGCTCAAAGGCCAGGAAAGCGGCCATCATGGCTGCAAACGGAGTGACCAGCGCGCAGCGTTGCAGCATCCACCGCAGAGACAGCCGACTGATCAGGAGTACCCCTGCGATTAAACCCATTTGCACCCCGAGCACCG
>JBKJLJ010000844.1:0-2876 GCA_046597015.1 Bryobacteraceae bacterium | reverse complement strand
CCGCATGGTCCTCCTCCAGCACCTGATGGCCCTCGCCGCCGACGACGCAGCGCAGGCCTCGGTCCGCGGCATCGCCCTCGACCAACTCCTCACCATGAAGGCGGACAGCAGCCTCGCCGCCGCCCTCATCGACCGTTTCCAGCGCGACGGCAAGCCCCCCGCCACCGCCAAGCCGCTCGAAGCGCCACCCGGCCAGCCCATCGGCTGCGAGGACCCCTTCGGCTCCTTCCGCTAGGCGGCCCGCTGCCCCCGCGCCGCCCCAATCGCCACTAACCGTTCGCCCAACTGGCGCAATTCGCCGCTCCGCTCCCGGCACAGCCCCTCCGCCTGTAACCGCAGATTGCGCAAGTTCTCCGGCCGAACGTCGTCCAACTCCTGGTCGCTCGCCTGCAAAGTCACTTGGAATCGCTGATAGTCCCCCGGCAGCAACTGCTGCAACTGATAATCCACCGTCGCGCTCACCCCATCCAGCACGATGTCCAGCACCGGCCCCAGCCATCTCGCCGTCCCCCAGCCCTTCGCTCGTTCAATCGAAATCCGCGGCAGCAACGTACCCGTCCCCAAGCTCACCACCAGGAACTTCGTCGCCGTCGGATTCCGCGCAATCGCCTCCACAAGCGCACATGCCGCCGGGTTATTCGCAAACATCCCGCCGTCTATGAGTGCCCAATAGTCCGACGAATCCGGAACTGGCACCCGCGCCGGCTCAAAGTAGGTAGGTGCCGCAGAAGTCGCCCGCGCCGCCTCCCACATTGGAAAATCGTACTCCGCCCTCTCCCGCGCCATTGCGCTTTTGAAGAAAAACGGCGTCCGCCGCTCAATCTCGTAGCTCGGAACGAGAACATCCGTGCAAGCGTCCTTCAGCCGGCACTCCCCAAAGTAGCGCCGCAACACCTCTTCAATCCCGTCCGCCGAATACCGCTCCTGCGCCAAACTTCCCAGTGTCCGCATCCTCCGCCACCAGGAGGTCGCAAAAATCTTCGCCCCTTCTTTTTCGTAGAGCTCCGCCATCTGTGCCGCCGAATAGAAAGGCCGTCCCACTGGACACGGCCGCGTCAATCCCAGCGCCAGAATTCCCCCTGTGGATGTGCCGGCCACTAGGTCAAACAGGTCAGCCACCCGCTGCCCCGTCTGCCGTTCCAGCCGCGACAAAACCACGGCCGGAATAATCCCCCGAATGCCGCCTCCGTCAATGGACAAGATCCGAACCGTATTTTGCATTGATCCTTTGCTCCTTCGCCCGTAATTCTACCGGCGCGTTTCCAGGCAATCAGACTCGCGGATCAACGCAAATCAAACAAAAGAAAGGAGAAAAAATATATGGATGGGCGGTGACAGCCGTCTACGAAAGCCCCGCTTCCCGCATAAATCGCGCCGCTTCCTCGGGCGGCGTAGGGTTAATGTAAAACCCTGTCCCCCACTCAAAACCAGCCACCCGCGTCAGTTTCGGAATAATTTCAACATGCCAGTGGTAGTGTTCGCTCGTCGCTTCCTGCACCGGTGCCGAATGCACAATCAAGTTAAACGCCGGCTTCTCCAGCACCCGATCCATCTTCCGCAGCACGTTCCGCAGCACCCAAGCCAGGTTGGCCACCTCGCTCTCCCGAATGTTCTCAAAGTGCGATTCATGCCGCCGCGGGATCAACCACGTCTCAAACGGAAACCGCGACGCAAAGGGCGCCACCGCCGCAAACTCGTCCGTCTCCAAAATCACCCGATCACTATCCTTCAAATCCTGCCGCAGAATATCGCAGTAAACGCAACGCTCTTTGAACTCAAAGTACTTCCGCGCCCCGTCCAACTCCTCCTGCACCCGCTTCGGCACCACCGGTAACGCGATAATTTGCGAATGCGGATGCTCCAGCGTCGCCCCCGCCGCCTCCCCATGATTCTTAAACAGCATCACGTAACGCAACCGCTTATCCCGCTTCAAGTCCAGCACCCGGTCGCGAAACGCCCACAGCATCTCCGCCACCTGCCGCTCGTCCATCGTCGACAGCGTCGCCATATGGTCCGGCGTCTCGATCACCACCTCGTGCGCCCCAATCCCGTTCATCCGGTCGTACAACCCCTCGCCCTGCCGATCCAGTTCCCCCTCCACCCGTAACGCCGGAAACTTATTCGGCACGGTCCTCAGGCTCCATCGCCCCCCATGCGTCAATCCCTCTGTATGATAAGAAAGTACCTCCGGAGGCGTCTTGTCCTCGTTCCCCGGGCAAAACGGGCAGAACCGCGCCCCGGTCGGCTCCACCGTATCCCGCGTGAAATCGGTCGGACGGCGGGCGCGATCCGTCGAAATAATCACCCACCGTCCCGTGATCGGGTCTTTTCTCAGTTCCGGCATGAAGATCTATTATGCCCCAGTCGGCTTCACAAACCGGCGGAAGAAACTGCTCGGCTTCCACTGCGGAGCCAACGGCGCATCCGCCACCTCCCGGGTAAACTCAATCAGCACCTCGATGAACTGCCCCGCCGCCACCTTGTCCACCGGCTGATTCACGTCATCCGACACCGCGTGATACCGCTCCTGCAGCCATGCCTTCTGAATCTTGTCTTCCGCGCTCCCCGGATCCGCCCCGAACATCGGGAACAACGACGGCACCCCCTGCCGCACAAAATTATACTGGTCGCTTCGAATGAATATGTTCCGTTCCGGCTGCGGATCCCGCTGCACCTGCAAACCCCGACGCTCCGCCACCTTCCGAAACCGATCCCCCAAGTCCGATTCGTCCAGCCCCAACACCCGAATAATCTTCAGCGGATGCAACGGCAAAAACATGTCCATGTTCAACTCGCTCACCATCTTCCCCTTCACCGTCGGATGATCCGCGTAGAACCGCGATCCCTGCAACCCCTTCTCCTCCCCCGTCACAATC
>JBKJLJ010000755.1:0-6014 GCA_046597015.1 Bryobacteraceae bacterium | reverse complement strand
GCATCCGCGGCCGGTCGGCGGCAGTCCGCCCCCTCCTGAGCACCCTCGAAGCTGCGATGCGGGTAATCCGTCGGAACTTACCGGCCATTAAATCTTGCCGCGACTCTCACCCGACGGGGCTTTCCCTACCCGCAGAAAAAACCGTTTCACCCTACAGTCGCCCTTCCCGAATCTTCCCCGTCAGCGATCCCAGAAATGCTGCCAGCGCGCGCTTCTCATCTGCGGTCAGATTCAGGCGGCGCACGGCGCTATCGAGTGCCGGATTCTTACGGCCGCCTGCGGAGTAAAACTCCACGACATCCTCCAGCGTGGCCAACGACCCGTCATGCATGTACGGGCCCGTGCGGGCGACCTCCCGCAGGGTCGGGGTCTTGAAGCGGCCCTCTCCGGCTCCCACATCGGCCAGACTGCCGTCCTTCCACGCGACGCCGGTGTTGTGGAAGCGTTCATCGGTGAAGTTGGGGCCAGTGTGGCAATTCCAGCAGTTGGCCTTCCCGCGAAAGAGCGCAAGACCAGCCTTCTCGGTGTCGGTGAGCATCTTGCGATCTCCGGCGGCGAAGCGGTCGAACCGCGAATCACCGGAGCGTATCGACCGCACGTAGCTCGCGAGCGCGTCTTGCACTTCCGGCGTCTTAAGCCCGGTTCTCTGTTCCAACTCCGCTTGAGTTAGCGCCAGTTCCTTGGGATTGAAGATCGGTTCGAGCACTTGTTGCTCCAGGGATTGTGCCCTTCCGTCCCAAAAGAACAGCGATCCATAACCCCGATTGACGATCGCGGGGGCGTTGCGAACGCCGGTTGCACCGCCGACGCCGCGCGCGACGGCGCGGCGATCGGCGAATGCCAACTTAGGGTCGTGACAGCCCGCGCAGGCGAGCGTTCCGTCGCGGGAGAGGCGCTTGTCGAAGAACAACTTCCGGCCCAGAGTGATCTTCGCAGAGGTTGGCCGGTTCGTTTCAGGCGAAGGCAGGTAGACATCCAGGCCGAGAGGAGGTCCGGCGGCCCGGACCTCCATCGCGATGGCGAGAGTGAAGCAAAGGAGCTGTTTCATGGGAGTGCGGATAGGACGTTGTCGATCGCCCACAACTGCTGGAATGCGGGCTTGGCGCTGAAGACCATCCGGGTTCCGTCCGGGCTGAAATCCATGGCCTGGAAGCTGTCCGTTCCTTCGAACCCTGCCGCCTCGGGCTGGCCGCCCTGTGCCGGCACTCGCATCAACTTCCATTTGTTGCGTTCGTGCGGCACGGTGAACAAAATGCCTTTGGAATCCCTGGTCCAGGAGAGATGCTGCGCGTCGCGTGCACTGTGGACTTCCCGAAAGCCGGTTCCATCCACAGCGACGGTGGAGTACCGCGTGTCCTGATTAGAAACCCGGCGGCGAAAGGCCAAAGTCCGGCCATCGGGGCTAAGCTGAACCTCCATGTTGCGGCCCGTCGGAAAGCTGACGACCACGCGGCGGCTTCCGGTGGCCACATCCACCGCTTCGACCCTATTGAACGCGTTCAAATTCCCGGGTTCGCGGCCTGCAACGTACACGGTTCGCTGATCCAGTGAGAGAGCTGAGATTCCACCGGCGATATCGTTCGGGTCGTACGGCAGGAAGAGTTTGAATTCCCGGGATTTCAGGTCCACCCGAAATAGGCCCGGTGTTTTCATGCCGCTTTGAAACGCCACTGTCTGCAGAGCCTTGCCATCCGGGAACCAGCGCACCGTTGGCAGGAGCCCCTCGAAGCTGTAGACCATTTCCTCGCCGTTCTCCAGGGTGTGGACCACGAGATTGTAGTTATTCTCTCCAGACGAGTGGTTCCTGAAAAACGCTAGCTGTTTTCCATCGGGGGACCACGCCGGACGGGTGCCGACAAACCCATCGCTCACCTGACTGGGCAGACCGGCCTTTGCTATTCTCACGGTCTCCCTCTTGCCCGCTGGGTCGGCCGTGTAATACAAGGAGTGTCGCAGCATTCCGTTCGGAGTCATTCTTCCGATATCGGCCACCACAAGAGCTGGCGAGCCGGCGGCTTTCCCGTCCTTCATCGCGATGGACCACAGGCTGGTGGACCCCAGGCGATCGCTGGTGAACAAAAGATGCCTGCCGTCGCCCGTCCAGACGGGTGCCTCGTTAATGCCGGCAGTCTTGACCAGCGCGGTTTCGACCGAGCCGTCAATGGCAAGCACGTAGATCCGCTTCTCGGTGGAAGTCGACGGCCCGTTGGCGGTCGGAGGGTTTACCGCCAGCGCCGCATACGCGATGTAGCGACCGTCCGGCGAGAGGCTCGGTTTTCCCATCCGAGGCGGACGCAGCCTCCATTCAAGAGATTTCAGCACGGTCGTTTCGCCACCGCCAGCCGGTACGGAGGCAATTTGCCAGGTACGATCCGGTTTTGTCAGTATGGTCAGAATCGTCTTGCCGTCCCGCGTCCAAGCGAAAGGTTCGTACCATCGGTTTTCCCGTGTATGGAGCACCACGCGCGGCTTGGCGCCGGGCTCGCTGGCAACGACGCGCAACTCGACGGTATCGTCCTCGTTTTCCCAAAGATAGGCGATCTGGCGACCATCCGGCGAAAACTCGGGCGCTTCGGCATAGGCAGAAGACTCTTTCCAGGAGTTGGCCTTGACGAGCAAACGCTTCAGATTCCCGGTACTCACATCCCGCAGGGCGAGATCGCCGGTGTCCCAATCGGTGATTGCCAACTGGCTGCCATCGGGGCTCAGGTCGGCTTCTCCGTCGCCGCAAGTGCCGCACACAAGACGCTGCGTGATCGTCTGGGTTGTGGGATTGTTCCCGAGCACCGCCAGCCGTTTCCGCGCCGCCGAGACCGTCTCCGTCTGCCCGCCAAACTCGCGGACGATTCGCTCGTAAGTCGCCCGCGCCCGTTCGAAGCCCTGGCGTTCCTGTCCCTGCCCGACATAGAGAAGCGCCCGCGCGGCCAGCGCTTTATCGGCGCTGCGGGACGCTTCTTCGAACAGCGGCATCGCCTTCGCCACGTCGCCCTTGGATTCCATCAGATCGATGGCGCGCTGCAAGGCCTGCTCGCGCGCGGGGTCGGCGGCGGCCAGTGCGACCGCGAAAATCAATGCCGATGTGAAAATACTTCGCATGGTGTTTCTCCTCGTCAGCTAGTTTGCGGCGCGGTGCCCTTTCCATGTGTCATGCGGCAGTCATCCTTTGTCAAACATTGTCAGCCAATAAACTTGTAGCCCTCGCCGTAGATCGACAGGATGTGGCGCGGATTGCCGGGGTCCTCCTCGAGTTTCTGCCGCAGCTTGAGAATGTGGTTGTCCACGGTGCGCGTGGTCGGATAGCTCTCGTATCCCCAAACCTCTTCGAGCAGCCGCTCGCGCGTCACGATCTCGCCGCGATGCGTGGAGAGCAGCCGCAGCACATCCAGTTCTTTCGAGGTTAATTCGACGCGCTCGCCGGCCCGCTCGACCTCGTGCCGGTGGAAATCCACGACGACTTTGCCGAAGCGCAGGCGGGCATCGGTCAGCTGCGCCGCTGGTGCCTGACGCCGCAGTCGCACGCGGATACGCGCAACCAGCTCGCGAATACCGAAAGGCTTGGTTACGTAGTCGTCTGCGCCGATCTCCAGACCCACCACCCGATCCACTTCCTCCGCCTTGGCCGTCAGCATGATGATGGGCGCTTCGAAACCCTGGCGGCGCAGGTCGCGGCAGACGTCGAGGCCGTTCATTCCGGGCAACATGATATCGAGCAGCACGAGGGAGGGGCGCTCGCGGAGGGCCATCTCAACCGCGGTATCGCCGCGCGAAGCGGTGGAGACTTCGAAACCCTCAGCGGCCAGGTTCATGGCCAGCCCGCGCAGCAGATCGGGCTCGTCTTCCACAATCAGAATGCGATGCGGGCTCATTCGGCCACCACCGGGAAGACCAGTCGGAAACGGCTGCCTTGCCCCGCGTCGCTCTCAACTTCAGCGCGGCCTCCGTGCGCCTCCATGATGTGGCGTACCAGGAATAGCCCGATTCCATAGCCACCCTTGCCGCTGCCGTTGGGGGCGCGGTAAAAGCGGTCGAATATGTGGGCCTGCTCAACCGCTGGAATTCCGAGGCCACGGTCCTGCACTTCGAAGGTCACGCTCCCCTTGTGGGCGGCGAGCCGGACCGCCAACGCCCGCGATTCGCCCGAGTATTTCATGGCGTTATCCAGCAAATTGATCACCGCCTGCGACACGGCCGCCGGGTCGAACCGCACCGGCGGCGCGGCCGGCGCCAGCTCGCGGTCAATCGAAAAACCGGCGTGCTCCAGGTACTCGCGGTAATCATCGACGACTCCGGCGACTACTGGTGCGAGGTCGCCTTCCTCCAAGCGGTAGACCTCGGCGCCGCGCTCGATGCGCGAGAACGTGAGCACCTGTCCGACGAGCCGGCTGAGGCGCAGGCTCTCCCGCACGATCACCCGGTGGGCGTCGGCGCGTTGTGCGGCGTCCAAATGCGGACGGCCAAGGAGCGTTTCTCCGTAGAGGCGGATGAGCGTAACCGGGGTCTTCAACTCGTGCGACACGCTGCTCACCAGGTCGGACCGCAGGCGGTTGATGTGGGCGTCGCGCGAGATATCGCGCAGCAGCAGCAGGAGTCCGAAGGAGAGAATCACGAGCGCCAGCGCGATCGCACCGCCGTAGACCCAGACGTCCTGCCGGGCGCGCCCGGTCATGCCAAGTTCGCGCTCAATGCGGGGGCGGAGCGCGCCGGCGATCCACGCATTGTCGGCGACGACTCCCGTAATGCGGTCCGCAGATTCACCCCGGTAGAAGACGCGGCGCTGGCCGATGGTGCTGAAGAGAAGTTCGCCCTCGCGAATGGTCCGCTCGGGGCGGAAACGTTCCGCCACTTCGCGCGCGAGCCGAAATCGCTCGAGGTAGGGGCCAACGCGGCCGGGTGCGAGTTTTTGCAGAAAGTACTCCGCCTGATCGGCCGCGAGGTCCCAACGTCCGGCGGCAATCTGGTCATAGAGCGCGCTGGTTTCTCCGGCCTCGAAGGCGGCGACGATTCCGTAGGGACGGTGCGAGAGGTCGCGATCATTGGCATAGGAGGCGGCGAGCGCATGCCAGACTGCGCGGGCCTCGTTGGCGCGCCCGAGTTTGGCGAGACATCGCGCGACGCGGGCGAGCGCGAGACTCTTGCGGGGATGTTGGGCCGCCAGCTGCCGGTAGAGTTCGAGCGCGGGGCCGGGCAAGTTGAGGGAGAGTTCCTGTCGCTCGGCTTCGGCGAACTCGGCGGGCGCGCTTTCGGGCGGGGGAGCGTGTAGGGCGGGACGCACGATCTCGCCGCGCTCGATGGCGAAGACCAACAGCGCGACGGGATGGATGCCGGACCCCAGCGCCTCCTCGGCCGCCTTTTGTGTCCGCGACTCCAACTCGGTCGCCAGTTTCTCTGCGGTAAGAGACGCGAGTGCCTGACGCTGCCGCTCGAAGGATAGCAACCCGAGCCACAACAGTCCGCACACCGGCGCGACGATCGTGCCGAGATAGATCAAAACCGCGCGCCGGTGCAAACCTGCTTTCACTGATGTGGCAGATTATCACAAGCGGATGGCGCGATCGTCACGGAATTGTCAGCGATTGTCACGACGACGTTGCAAGACCCGTTTCACCCACGATTCTGCCCGACAGCGGCTAGCGGCGACTGGACGACGGCGACCTGGACTGAAAGCGCGTGGGGACATCGCCAAGCCTAGAACCGGGCAAAGCCTTGATGGGCGTGAAGGTCGAGATTTTGGCGAGGATCTGGCCTGACAGGATTCCTCGATGCCAGTTGTTCCCACGAAAATACCAACTGGCATCAGAATCGCTGCGTTGTGGGCCAATAAAACCGTTCCAGAAACGAAGTCAGCAAATGCTTCAACGCACCATATCGGGAAGCAGTACGAATCGCAGATGGAATGAGAAACGGTATAGCCCCGCATCCACCAGCTTCTTCGGATCACTGATTTCCCAAAGGCGTCCGACAGATCCCTCGGGCGCTTCCACTGTCCTTACCCGAATAACAGAAACCGAATGGAC
>JBKJLJ010000501.1:0-3528 GCA_046597015.1 Bryobacteraceae bacterium | reverse complement strand
GATTCCGATGGGTTCAAGCAGGACGACACCCGTCCAAACATGTGGCGCTATCGCGATTGGGTGATCCAAAGCTGGAACGAAGATAAGCCGTTCAACCGGTTCATCAAAGAGCAGATCGCCGCCGATGAGCTCTACCCCGGGGAGAAGAAGGCGCTGCCGGGCCTCGGCTACCTTCGCCTCTTCGAAGACGAGTTCAACCAGGCCAACATTCATCTGCGCCGCCAGGAACTGCTCAACGACGTTACCGACAACACGGCGTTCGCCTTCATGGGCGTAACGCTGGGCTGCGCTCGCTGCCACGACCACAAGTTCGACCCGCTCCTGCACAAAGACTATTACCGGATGCAGGCGTTCTTCGCCAATATGAAGATCGACGACGAGTCGACCACGGCGACCCCGCAACAGGTGGCCGAATACCAGGCGCAAATGGAGAAGTACCGCGCGGCGGCCAAGCCGGTCCTGGAGAAGCTGGAAGCCTTTCTCGCAGCCCCCCGCGCCGCTTACCGGAAGGAATATACGGACCGGTTCCCGCCTGAGGTACAGACCGTCCTGCGCAAATCCGCGCAGCAGCGCGACCCCCTCGACTGGCAGATTTTTCATAAGGCGATTACGCAGGTTGACATTCCGGACGCCGAGGTGATCAGCAAGCGCGGCAACGCCGCCGCGAAGGCCAAGTACAAGGCGCTCGTCGCCGAACTCGACGCTTTCAAGCCGCTGCTTCCTAAGCCATTGCCCGTCGTTCAGATCATGCGCGACCAGGCGATCACGGCCCCGCCGACGTACATCCTGAAGGCCGGTTCGCTTTACTCTCCGCTGGAAGAAGTCGCGCCGGGCGGACTCAGCATTCTCGACCCGGCCCCGGCGACGATTCAACCCCTGTCAGAGCTCAACTCGAGCGGCCGTCGCGCAGCGCTGGCGAACATTTTGGCCGACGCCAAGAACCCGCTGACGACCCGGGTGATCGTCAATCGGATTTGGCAGTATCACTTCGGTAAAGGCATCGCCGGCACGCCGAATGATTTTGGACTGATGGGCGAACGCCCCAGCCATCGCGAACTGCTCGACTGGCTCACCGCGACCTTCACGGGAACTGACGGTTGGAGCATCAAGCAGTTACATCGGCGCATTGTGCTGAGTGCGACGTACCGTCAGGCGTCCGACTTCCGGGCTGATGCGGCCGCCATCGACAGTGAAAACAAGCTGCTGTGGCGCTATCCCCGTCGCCGGCTGGAATCGGAAGCGATTCGGGATTCGATGCTGGCCGTCTCCGGCCTGCTCGATCGTACGATGGGCGGCCCGGGCGTATTCCCCCGTGTCCCGGAAGGCACCGAGATTCAAGAAGGCCGCCACTGGCGCAAATCGAACGGCGATGCCGATGAGAACCGGGCCAGCGTCTACATTTTCGCTCGCCGGCTGGTTCGGTATCCGATGCTGCAGAGCTTCGATACCCCGCTGGCGATTGAGAGCTGTGGACGCCGTCAGGAGACGGTTACGGCCGACCAAGCACTGGAACTGATGAACGGGGAAGCGAGCGCGAACTTTGCGCGGGCCTTGGCCAAGCGGGTCGCCAACGACTCCGGCCAATCGCCGGCCGGGCTGGTGGAACGGGCCTTCCGGTTGACGCTGGGGCGGCAGCCTTCGGCGGCGGAGCGCGAACGGAGCCAAGCGTTTTTAGCCAAGCAAGCTAAGCTGGGCCCGGCCGCGCTCGACGACCTCTGCCTCGCTTTGCTGAGCTCCAGCGAATTTCTTTATATCGACTAGGTTCTATACCGATGAATGAACATACTACACGTCGCGCTCTTCTTCGTGGTGCTGGCAGCGGCCTCGGCGCGATGGCGATGGCCGCACTACTCGCCGAACAATCGCCTGCTGCGACCGTGCACGATCCGAGCGTCGCCCGGCAACCTCACCATACGCCGAAAGCCAAATCGGTGATTTTCCTGTTCATGGAAGGCGGACCGAGCCACATCGACCTTTTCGACCCGAAGCCGAAGCTAAATGAGCTGAGCGGCCAACCGATGCCGGCCAGCTTCGGCCGCCCGATCACGGCGATGGGCACCGCGGGCAATACATTGATGGGCAGCCCACGGAAATGGGCCCAGCATGGCAAGAGTGGCTTGTGGGTTAGCGAACTGTATCCGCTTGTGGCCAAGCACGCCGATAAGCTAGCCGTGCTCCGTTCCTGCCAGTGCGATGGGCTGAACCACGCCGGCGGGGTGAGCCAGATGAATACCGGCGACATTCTTTCCGGCCGCCCGAGCCTGGGCGCCTGGGTGAACTACGGGCTCGGTTCGGCGAACAAGAACCTGCCCGCTTTCGTGAGCATGATCGACGAACGGGAACCGTTTGGCAACGCCAAGAATTGGGGCTCCGGATTCCTGCCTGCCTCTTATCAGGGCACGTTGTTCCGCCAAGGGCCGAACCCGATTCTGAACACCAAGCTTCCGGCGGGCCAGGACGATGAGCGCCAGCGCGCCCGCCTCGAATTGCTTGAAGGTCAGAATCGCGACTACGCCAAAGGCCGGGAGGACGATACCAGCCTGGACGCGCGGATCCGCAGCTTTGAGCTGGCGTATGCGCTGCAGAAGTCCGGGCCTGAAGCGGTTGACCTATCGAAGGAAACCGACGAAACGAAGGCGCTGTATGGACTGGATACTCCGGAGACCGCGGTGTTCGGACGCAACTGCCTGCTGGCCCGCCGTCTGGTGGAACGCGGGGTTCGGTTCGTCGAACTCTACTGCGGTTCGGGGTCTGGCTGGGACGCGCATACGAATCTGGAAGGCAACCATGCCAAGTGGTGCAAGGCGTCGGACAAGCCCGTGGCCGGGCTGATTGAAGATCTAGCGCGGCGCGGCATGTTGGACGATACGTTGGTGGTTTGGGGCGGGGAGTTTGGCCGGACGCCCTTCAACGAGAAGGGCGATGGCCGCGACCATAACCCCTGGGGCTTTACGATGTTCTTCACGGGCGGCGGCGTTCGCGGCGGTCAGACGATCGGTTCGACGGACGAGATCGGTCTGCGAGCCGTGCAGCGGCCGGCGCACGTTCACGACATCCACGCGTCAATTCTTTGGCTCCTCGGCCTTAACCATTTACAGCTTACCTACCAACACCATGGCCGCGCTGAACGACCCACCATTGTCGCTGGCGAGCACATGGTGAAAGAGCTCTGGGAGGGGTGATGCCCACAGTTTTGCGGGACCCCCTGGCCGACTCTCGCTCTTTCGTTCACCGTCGGTTTGGGAATGCGCTACCGTTGAAACTCCTGAGGAAGGCGCTAAGAGCCTTCTTCTCGACTTGCGTTAGGCGCAGAGGGCGGATTTCGGGGTCGAGGTGCGCGTTCGGACGACCGCCGTTGTCGTAGAATTCAATCACATCTTCGAGCGTCGCGAGGCTTCCGTCGTGCATATAGGGCGCGGTGCCGGCGATCTCGCGGAGTGTGGGAGTTTTGAAGTTGCCCTTCCCTGCGCCGGGATCAGCGAGTTTACCGCCACGCCACGCGACGCCGGTGTTGTGCAATTGCTCGTC
>JBKJLJ010000490.1:0-2839 GCA_046597015.1 Bryobacteraceae bacterium | reverse complement strand
CTCCTGCCCCCTATTGTGCCACCAACTCATTACGGATTCATCCTCCCAAATTTCTACTCAAGAGAACCCTCATTTCGCCGATAGATTCTTTAGGAAACCCGCTCGCCGGAATTAATTATGAGCATCGAACCAATTCGCTTCACTGGCGTCAGCAGCTATTCTACGGATTTCCAAAAAATCCTTGACCGGACGGTCGCCATCGCCGCCCAGCCTATCAACGCCCTGCAGAACGATCAAACCCGGATAGTGGCCCAGCGTTCCACCGCCCAGGCGATCCAGCGGTCGGTCGATGGGCTCAACACCGCCGTCACGGCGTTAGGGGATATCGGCCAAACCCGCGCCGTCAGCGGCACCACCTCCAACTCCGCCAAGGTTAGTATCGGGGCCGTCACCGCTCGCAGCCCGGCTACCTACAACATTACCGACATCACCTCTCTGGCCCGGTCCTCCTCGGCCACCTCGGCCGGCTTCGCTGAGTCCGGTTCCGGCACCGTCTCTGCCGCCGGTTCGGTGCAGCTCACCTTTAACGGCACCACGAAGGACATCGCCCTCACGACTGAAGAAAATACACTTACCGGACTCCGCGACAAAATCAATAACCTCGGGGTAGGGGTTACCGCCACCATTCTCACCACCGGCTCCGGGCCAACGCCGTACTATCTCTCCATCACCTCCAACACCGCGGGCGAGAAACCCATCACCCTCGTCGATGATCCGACAGGCGGCAACACGAACCTCCTGGCGGCCACGGACAACGGCTCTAACGCCAACTTCAAAATTAACGGCGTCGCCGTCTCGAAAGCCAGCAACCTTGTCAACGACGTCGTCAGCGGCGTCACCTTCACGATCACGGGCACTACCGCCCCCAGCGAAAACGTCAGTCTTACTCTTTCCAGCAGCCGCTCCGGCCTCGCCTCCAAGCTCGACAGCTTCATTGCCGCTTACAACGACACCCGCGCCGCCGTTGACTCCCAGATCGGCGAAGCCGCTGGACTCCTCACCGGCAGCTTCATAGTGCGAGAGACCACCGGCCTGCTCCGCCAAATCTCCGGTTTTGAGGGCACCGGTGCCACCAAGAGCCTCGCCGCCCTCGGCGTATCCTTCGGCAGAGACGGCAAGGCCTCCCTCGACCGCGACGCCTTCGATGCGCTGGGAGAAACCCAACTACAAGATGCTTTCGTTTTTCTAGGGACGCCCACCACCGGTTTCGGAGCCCTGAAGACCAAGGTGCAGCAAATCAGTGACCCCATCACCGGCCTCATCGCCGCCGAAACCACCCGATATGAGGAGACCGACAAGCGCCTCTCGGCGCGCGTCGAAGAACTCTCCCGGCGTCTCGTCTTCCTTCAGAAAAGCACTTCAGAACGCCTCCAAGCGGTAGATGCCATTCTCGGCTCCCTCGATGGACAGAAGAACATCATTGAGGCCAGCTTCAAGAGCGTCTTGCTCGGCATCTACGGGAAGAGTACGGGCTAATCCCCAATGCACCCGCTATTTTCCCAAATCGCCGCCCTCGACGAGCAACTCCTGGCCATTCCATACGGCGACGAACTCGACGCCCCCCCGCTCCTGGCCCAGCGGAGCGCACTCCTCGAAGGCCTCCTGGCCGAACCAACCTCGCCCGCCTGGGTCGAACCCTTGCGGGCCCTGGCCCAAGCCACCCAAAAACTCCACGACCACTTCGCCCACGTCCGCCGCCGCCTCGCCTCAGACGCCGGAGAAACCGACTCCCACCGCTGCTTTCTCGACACCCTCCAAAACTCCCTCTCGTGCCCCAGCGAAGATCCCGCCCCACCGTTTCTCGCGTAATCGAGCCCGCCCCGTCCTGATGCGAGAACTACAACCACCCGTTTCCTCTGCGTAACCTTAGCTAAACTTTTCGATATGCACCCTCTCACCGGATTCGCCTGCTCCCTGATCCTCTTGGCGAGCCCCATCAGCCTACTCGCTCAAGCAGCCGTACCCGCCAAGCTCGGTACGGGCTGGGCTGGCGAATTCGAAGTGGCCGCCTCGCAACTCCTGGCCCTCGCCGAAGCAACACCCCCAGAGAAGTTCGCCTTTCGCCCCGCTCCGGGAATTCGTTCGACGAGCGAAGTCTACATGCACGTTGCCGTCGGCAACTACTGGCTGCTGTCCCAGGCTGGCGTCAAGCCCGGCGGCCAACACTGGCCGGACAAGATCCCTCCCGATGCCGAAAAGACAATCACCGCCAAGTCCGACGTCGTCCGTTGGCTTAAGGATTCTCTCGCCGCCGTCCGCGCCTCCCACGGCTCGGTTGACGGCAGTAGGCGCGTCAAGTTTCTCGGTGCCGACGTGCCCGCGAGCAATGTTCTCCTCCGCATTCTGGTTCACAACCACGAACATATGGGTCAATCCATCGCCTACGCCCGTATGAGCGGAGTGACGCCCCCTTGGTCGACCCCGTCTAAGGCTAAATGAAAGAGGGGAAGTTGACTCCGGGTCTGTAAGGCCACGCGCGGAAAAGACTGGCATGCTTTCCTCCGCATCCGGTTCTCCGACGCCCCCGGCGGCATCTTCGGGCCTACCATAAACGGGAGTCTCGACTACCCGACCCAAGCCGGCATACTCGCCGACGACCAAACGCCCTCTCCTGAAGGGCATCCCCAGTCATCGCCAACAAACACTAAAATCGGAACCGCGCCCCAATCTGAATATTCCGCGGAAAGTTAAACTGCGCCACCGGCAGAATCCCAAACTGCGCACTATTCGGGTCCGTATTCGGGCCTTGGCGGATCGGCGTATTGAACGCGTTAAACGCCTCCCCCCGCAACTCCACGCTCAACCGCTCGGTCAGCGTCAACTTCTTGGCCACGGCCAT
>JBKJLJ010000310.1:0-2506 GCA_046597015.1 Bryobacteraceae bacterium | reverse complement strand
GAAGTGGTAGGAGTATCCACTAAGCATGCGCCCGTCACGAAATAGCATTTTGTTCGTATTGTTGGCCGGTCTTTGCTTGGCGCAAAGCTCGTCGCAGTATGTGACGCCCGAGATCCGCCGGGTGGGCGATAAACTGGCCTGCCTGTGCGGCGCTTGCAAGAATACGGTGGCGACGTGCCAGATGCTTGAATGTCACTACTCCTTGCCGGCGCGGCAGCGCATCTCCAAAATGCAGAAGGAAGGCGCTGCCGACACCGCAATTGTGGCCGAGTTCGTCAAGCGGGAAGGGAAGAAGGCTTTGGCTGAACCGCCCAACGAGGGGTTCGGCGCTTTAGCGCTGGCGACGCCTGTGGTGGCCATTGGTCTAGGCCTCGGTTTAATCGGCTGGTTCCTGCGCCGGTACCGGAAGCCGAACGTGGTGCCGGCGATGAGTGACGAAGAGGTCCGGAAATATCAGGACCAGATTGATAAGGAATTTTCAAAGCTCGACTGATGACTATCGCGATCGCGGCGTTCCTGGTTTTGGGCGCCCTACTCTACACCCTGATTGTGCGGCCGGCGAGCCTGCCGGAACCGGAGGCAATTTCTCCCTTCCGCCACGTTGATGAAGCCAAAGCTCGCATTTATGAGAATTTGCGGGACCTGCAATTTGAGCTTCGGCTGGGTAAGCTGTCGGACGAAGATTACGTCCGGACCAAGCTGGATTTGCAGAAGGAACTGGCTAAAGTGCTGTCGGATGCCGATGCGCTAAAGGCGGAGTTGGGCGTCCAAACGACGACCAAGGCAGTCAAGCCGAAAGCGACGGAGTTTAGCTGCCCGCATTGCGGCAAGAAGTTCAAAGAGGCGATGAAATTTTGCGGGTCGTGCGGGAAGTCGATGGAGGCGGGCGCATGAGATTGCTACATAGCATGTTGCTGGCTCTTCCGCTGCTTGCCGTTGATGGCCAGGTTTTGAATCAGACGACCGGAAAGCCGCAGGGGGGCGCAACCGTTACCCTCTTTAAGCTTGGCGGATCGGCGGGGCCGGAAGTGCTCGAAAGCGTAAAATCGGGAGCCGACGGCAAATTCAACATCGACAAGCAAATGCCTCCGGGGCCCGGGATGATCCAGACGGCCTTCGATGGCGTGACCTACAACCATATGCTGCCTCCGGGGCGGCCAACGAGCGGGATCAAGCTCGACGTGTTCAACACGAGCAGTCAGCCCGGGGCTGCTAAAGCGGCCAACCACATGCTTCTGCTTGAGCCACAAAACGGGAAGTTGACGGTGCGGGAATCGTTTTTCTTCGTCAATGAGGGGCGGACGACCTGGAACGACGAGAAGAACGGGACCCTTCGCTTCCAACTGCCATCCGAGCCGGAAGGCAAGATTGAAATTAACTGCACCGCACCGCAGGGCGTGCCGATTCGGCGAGCCGCGGAGAAGACGGGCACGGCGAATGTGTATAAGCTCGACTTCCCAATCAAGCCGGGCGAGACGCGAATTGATCTTTCCTACACACTGGCCGATGCAACCAGCTTCAAGACGAAGTTCCTCGTGAAAGCCGACCAGAGCATGATCGCCGCACCGAACGGCGTGACGGTGACCGGCGCCGGGCTCGTGGACAAAGGGAAAGAGCCGCGGACGCAGGCTAGCATTTTCGAGCTCTCGACCCAGGATCTGGATTTGAAGTTGAGTGGGCAGGGTGAACTGAATACCGGCGGCGGCGGTGGTGCCGGCGGCGAAGAAGAAAGTCGCGGGCCGAGCATTAGTCAGGTGAACCCGCGGATCCACGACCGTATGTATTGGATTTTGGGTTTGATGTTCGCAATTATGGGCATTGGGTTTGTGCTGCTGTACAGGGCCCAGGAGCCCAAGCGATAGATGCCGGAACCGGTGTTGGCCGTCGATCATGTCTACAAATATTTTGGAGACTATCCGGCTTTGCACGACGTCAGCTTTTCGCTCAACGGCGGGGAATGTTTGGCCTTGATCGGCCGCAACGGGGCCGGTAAGACCACCATGCTCAAGATCCTGGCCGGCCTATCGGGCGCGGCGCAGGGCGAAGTGCGGCTGTTTGGGGATTCGCCGCGGCAAGCTTCGGCGCGGCGGCGCATTGGTCTGCTTGGGCATGGCATCGGCGTTTATGACGAATTGACCGCGATTGAGAATTTGACGATTTTTGCCCAGTTGTATGGGGTTGCGGCCTCTGTGGCGCAGCATTGGCTTGAGCGAACCCAATTGGCGCACGTGGCAAACGCGCCCGTGCGGGAGTTCTCGCGGGGCATGCGGCAACGCTTAGCCGTAGCCCGCGCGTTTCTCCATGACCCCGCGCTGCTGATTTTGGACGAGCCATTTACGGCGCTTGACGATCGGGCGATCGCGCTGTTGCAGGGGTTGCTGGCCGAAGCGAAAGCGGCGGGACGGACGATTATCATGTCGACCCATCAGCTGCGGGAGGCGATGGAGTTGGCGACGCACGTGGCGTTGATCGAACGCGGGAAGTTGGTCCATTTTGGGGCTCGGTC
>JBKJLJ010000206.1:0-2791 GCA_046597015.1 Bryobacteraceae bacterium | reverse complement strand
CGTTCAAATACCCGCGATGGGCGGAGTCGCCGCCGGTGACGCCGACGATGACTTTGCCTTTGGCGATCAAGGGGGCTGCGGTGATATTGCAGCCGCATTGGTTGGCGTCTTCGACGTTGACCTTCCACAGTTGGCGGCCGGTCTTCGCATCCAGGGCGACGACGTGGTTATCGAGGGTACCCATGAGCAGACGGCCTTCGGAGACCGCCACGCCGCGATTCCAAGGGCCGTAGAAGGTGGTGAAGGTTTTCGGCAGTTCGTAGATGTAACTCCAGAGGCGTTTGCCGGTAACCGCATCGAGCGCGAACACTCGATTATGGGAGGTGGAGATATACATGACGCCGTCGATCACCAGCGGAGTCGACTGCAAACCTCCGTCGTTGTCACCGGTTTGGAACACCCAGGCGGCGGCCAGCTGGGCCACATTGGAGGTGTCGACCTGCTCCAGGGCGCTGTATCGCCAAGCGCTATTCTGGCCGCCGTATTCGGGCCAGTTCTCCTTGGTCGAACCGTCCTGGGCGAGAAGGGCGGTACCGATGAGCAACAACAGAGGGATCAGTCGGGTCATAGACAACTTAGCCTTTCAGAACTTGAATACAGGCGAGAGCGAAGGCAGGAAGATCCTCGGGTTTCCGCGAGGTGACCAGGTTCCGGTCGATCACGACTTCGGCGTCGATCCATTCGGCGCCCGCGTTCACGACATCATCTTTGATCGCGAAAAAGCTGGTAACTTTGCGGCCCTTCAACATCCCGTGGGCGGAACAAAGCACCCAGGGCCCGTGGCAGATGGCGGCCACCAGCTTGCCCTGGGCGTTCATTCCGGCGACAAACTGATTGGCTTTGGGATGGCGGCGGATGTGGTCTGGTGCGAAGCCACCGGGGGCGATGACGCCGTCGAAATCGTCCGGACTGACATCTTCGTAGCAGAGCTTGGTGACACACGGGTATCCCAATTTGCTGGGGTAGGATTTGCCGGCCTCGGCACCGACCGTGACCACTTCCACGCCCGCTTCCTGCAAGCGATAGAGGGGGTACCAGATTTCCATTTCCTGGTACATCTGGTCGACTAACATCGCGACTCGTTTGCCTTTCAGTTCCATAGTAGTTACTCCAAGTATCGGCCGGCCGCGTTGGAGCGGTCGAGCTTACGAAAGTGATCCAGAAGAATGCGGGTGGCTCCGGGGACGGGGCTTTCAGTGCCGAGGTAGGCGCCGTAGACGGCCACGGCGAAGGGGCGGTTGGCGAGCCAGACGACGCCGAACTCGCACTTGACGCCGTCGAGAGCGCCGGTCTTGGTGGCGGTGCGGACGGGCGCCACGGTCTTGCGGACATCGCCTTCGACCAAAGCCATAAATTCGAGGATTTCGCGGGAGGAGGCCGGGTCGAGCACCTTATTGCTATAGAGCATTTCGGCCAAGCGAGCCATATCGAGGGGGGTGGCGATGTTTTCGCGGTCGGCCTTGGCCGCCGGCAGGTCGATCATCTTGCGGCGCAAGCGAATGCCCGGCAAGTTCATTTCGTCCATACGGGTGTTGACGGCAGCCATGCCGCCAGCGAGGTCGATGAGCTTGTTGGTCGCCGCATTGTCGGAGTTCTGAATCATGATGGTGATGAGCTCTCGAACCGTCAGCGAACCGGAGCCTTGGGTGGCCTTTTCATAGGCGCCGCTGGACGGCACGACCTCTTCCTTCTTGACTGACACGGACTGGTCGTAGGAGAGCTTTCCGGCGCGGATCAGCCGGGTGACTTCCACGAGCAGGGGAACTTTAATGGTGGAGGCCGTCGGGAACCAGGTTTCGCAGTGGTGGCAGAGTTGCTTGCCGGTCTTGAGGTCGATCGCCGCGAGGCCCATGACGCCATCGAAGGTGGAGTCGAATGCGGCGAGACGGGCCATGGTTTTGGCGGCCAACAAATCAGGCACGGCAGCCTGGCCAAAAAGCGGGGCGGCCACAAAGATCCAACCAATCGAGCGCAGCATACTCTGTCCGATTGTAAACTACGAGTCTATGCAGGATTTCGAAAAGCTTGGCGCCTTCTATCTAGGCAAGACCGACCAGGGTCTACTCCTCCTCGATTCGAAGGACTTGGTCACCCACGCGGTCTGCGTTGGGATGACCGGTTCGGGCAAGACGGGGCTTTGTCTGGGGTTGCTGGAAGAGGCTGCTATCGATGGGATCCCGGCGATCATCATCGACCCGAAAGGCGACTTGGCGAATCTGCTGCTGACCTTTCCGAATTTGGCTCCAGAGGATTTTCTGCCGTGGGTAAATGAGGACACGGCACGACAGAAGGGCGTGACGAAGGAGCAGTTCGCGGCGGAAACGGCGGGCAAGTGGAAGGACGGGTTGGCGCAGTGGGGCCAGGACGGGGCGCGGATTCAACGGATGCGCGATGCGGCGGATTTCACGATCTATACGCCGGGATCTAACGCCGGGGTGCCGGTGAGCGTGCTGCGGTCGTTCACGGTGCCTTCGGCCGCGATTCTCGAAGATCGCGAGGCGTTGCGGGAGCGGATCCAATCCACCGCCACGGCGCTACTGTCGCTGTTGAACGTGACCGGGGACCCAATTCAAAGCCGCGAACATATCCTGCTTTCGAAGCTGTTCGAGACGGCGTGGACGAACGGCAACGACCTGGACATTTCGACGCTGATTCAGCAGATTCAGAAGCCGCCGGTGACGCGGATCGGGGTAATGGAAATGGAATCGTTCTTCCCGGCGAAGGAACGATTCGAGTTGGCGATTTCCTTGAATAATCTCCTGGCTTCGCCGGGCTTTGAGGCCTGGATGGA
>JBKJLJ010000129.1:0-4515 GCA_046597015.1 Bryobacteraceae bacterium | reverse complement strand
GCATCCGCTGCGGCGCCTGCCTCAACGCCTGCCCCGTTTACCGTCAAACCGGCGGCCACGCTTACGGCTCCGTCTACGCCGGCCCCATTGGCGCCATTCTCACGCCGCAACTCCAGTCCATGGAGCACTCCCAAACCCTCCCCTACGCCTCCTCCCTCTGCGGCGCCTGTTATGAGGTTTGCCCCGTCAAAATCAACATCCCAGAGATCCTGATCCACCTCCGGACCAAGGTCGTCGACAGCGGCCACGCCCCTCTCGCCGAGCGCCTCGCGATGAAGGGGGCCGCGTTTGCCATGTCGAAGGCCAGCCGCCTCAGCCTCGCCCACGCCTTCGCCCGTCTCGGTCAATGGCCCTTCAACGACGACGGCAAACTCGACAACCTACCTGGCCTCCTCGCCGGCTGGACCGAGTTCCGCGACCTCGACGCCATCCCCTCCGAATCCTTCCGCGAATGGTGGTCCAAGCGATGAGCAACGCGCGCGAAGCAGTCCTCGCCAGTATCCGTCAAGCCCAAGGCGGCCCCGCCAACCAGACCATCCCCCGCGACTACGTCGTCCACGTCGCCCTCTCCCCCGCCGAGGTCGTCGACCAGTTCGCTGACCGCCTCCACGACTACAACGCCACCGTCCACCACGGCACCGTGGACGCGATCCCCGCCATCATCGCCGGCATCCTCGCAACCCGCCAAAAGACCGGCCTCTTGATTCCCACCGGCCTTCCCTCCGCCTGGCTGCCGGCCGGCTTCAACTTCCGCCGCGACGAAGGCCTCTCCTACGCTGACCTCGATTCCAGCGAAGGCGTACTTACCGCCTGCGACGTCGCCATCGCCCTCACCGGCACCATCGTCATCGCCCATTCGCCCGCCCAGGGCCGCCGCGCGCTCACCCTCGTCCCGGACTACCACCTCTGCGTCGTCCGCCTCTCCCAACTCGTCGCCACGGTCCCGGAAGGCATGCGCCGCATGGCCGCTCTCCTTCCCGCCCCGCTCACCACCATCTCCGGCCCCTCGGCCACCTCCGATATCGAGATGATCCGCATCAAAGGCGTCCACGGCCCCCGTACCCTCGAAGTCATTCTGGTCGAATGACGACCGAACTCCGCTACTCCACCCGCTGGGTCCCGCCCTGGTTCGCCGCTCTCTTCTTCGTCGTCACGCTCCCTTTTGTCTGGGCCACCGTCGTCGTACTGTTCACCCCTCCGCCGCACCCAGACTCCATCCGCATCCTCGTCCCCGTCGTCCTGCCGATGCTCTACCTCCTTCTGCAGCTTGTCTTCAACCACCGCCGGGTCCGCGTCACCCACGGCCCTTTCCCCGGGGGCAACGCCATCACCTGACAGCGGTCTGACATCCACCACTGCTACACCCGCAAGGTCCTCGGCCTCCAAGTCGCTGGAGTTGAATCTCGCAGCGCGGTCCTAGTCGATGTCGCGCCCCCCATGCGGACTCTCATGGAAGCTCGCGAAGCGGCCTACACGATCCACGGCGTGCTCAATGCCACCCCGCGAGTCCCGCCCTCGACGTCCGCCCCGCCACCCCGCAGCAGGGTGCCACTTGGGCTTGGCGAGTCTTCGTCTATGGTTGGACCGCCGTCTTCCTCGCCTCCATGCTGTCGGAGTATTCTGGGAACTCAGTCGCTAACCCCGTCATGCCCCCACCCCTACGCTTCTCCTCCCGTTGGGTCCCCTGGAAAATCGCGCTGGTCGTCGCTGCCATCCTCTCTCCCTTCATCGGCACCGCCCTCTATTGCCTCCTGACCCCCGAACCGTGGCCCGAGGCTGCCCGCATCGCGATCCCTATCGCTGTTCCCGCGCTTTACCTGGTCCTCCTCGTCGCCTTCAATAAACGCTACGTCACCGTTACCCCGGACGGCGTCCGCGTCTCCAGCGGGCCCTTCCCCGGCGGAATTCGCCAAACCATCCGGCGCGATCAGATCGCCCACTGCTACCTCCGCCTAATCGTTGACTCCGTCGACGGCCACGAACTCGACCGCTACTTCCTCGCCGGGGTCGAACTCAAAGGGTCGATGATCCAGGATGTCTCCGGGCGAATCGATACCGAGATGGAGGCCCGCGAGGCGGCCTATCAGATCCGCGGAATCCTCAACGCTCACCCGTCGGCCAGCGCACTCCACCTCGCCCCCGTCTCAACGCTGTCGGCCCTCCGAAGCTGGCGAATCCTTGTTGTCATCTGGTTCGTGGTCTTCTTAATCGCCATCCTCGCCGGTGGAATCTGGGAGAACGATCACACAACCTGGCGTCCGCCGGTACGTCGATCATGACCCCGCCTCTCCGCTTCTCCACCCGTTGGGCACCCTGGTACGTCGTCCTCATCGGCGCCGCCATCTTCTCCCCCTTCTATATGGCCTACAACCAGGCCACCAGCGAGTTCACCGCGATCGCCATCGCAGTCACGATCCCAGCGACTTATCTCCTCCTCCAACTCGCCTGCAACACCCGCCGTGTCCGCGTCTACCCAGATCGCATCCGTGTTTCCGACGGCCCCGTGCCGCACTGGTTTCCTCGTACCATTCTTCGTGCCCACATCCGAGGCTGCTATCTCGATTTTGTCGTCCCCGGCAAGAGACGCCGCGGCCATGTGCCGTACTACCTCGCCGGCGTCGTCACCACCCAATCGGAGTTCATCACAATAGCCGGTCCCCTCTTTAAAGAGGATGCCGCCATCGCCGCCGCCCGCCAGTTCGCGGCCGTCCTGAACTCCGAGTCTGGTCACCGTTCGCTCGAAATCCGCTGGGAATCCTCGGACCGAGCCTCATCCTGGCGGCTGCTCGTCGCCGTCTGGCTGGCGCTCTTCCTCGCCGCCATCCTCGCCGGTGCCTACTGGGAGCTATCTCGTAACCACCGCAGCGCCGACCCCAGAAAGCTCGAAATCCCTTTGTAATCCAGCATCTTCTCCGGGGCCGTTTCCAGCACCCCTCTCACAAGCGCCCGCTGTTCCCCGTGAAGCGTCCCCAAAGCCTGCTGGTACGTATGCAGCGTAAACAGCACGCATCCCGATTCCGGCAGCGCCGTCAACGTCTGCCGCTCCACCCGCAGAAAACACCGCTCCCCCGCATTCTCCGCCGTCACCTCCGCACACCGCTCTCGCAGCCACCCGCTCCACCGCGAACTCAAGTCCAACCGGTTCGTCGGTTTCACGCTCCAATTCAGCCGCCCCACCGGCCGCCCCGCCTTCAGCCGTTCGAGCAAACTCCGCGTCGGTTGCCCCAGCTTCTCCGCGTACCCCGGCACCGGCGCATGAACGTCCAGCAGCGGCTTTCCCAGCTTGTCGTCCAGGCACCACCCGTTCGCGAAGTAAAGGTGGCCCGCGATCAACTCCTGCCCTCCGTCAGCCCGCAGAATCAGCAAATCCTCCGCCACAGTCCGGCCCATCTCCGCCAGCGTCTCTCCCGCCAGCCCCAGCACCTGTCCCACCTCTCTCTGCGCCTGCTCTGAACCGGGCAACGCCTGGTCGTAATAGCCCGGCATCTCCAGGCACAACTCGGCCTTCAGCGCCAACTCGGCGTCCGTCTGCCCATCTCGCTCAATCACGGACTCGCCCACCCCCAGCGGTGCCAGTCCCATCTTCAAAGAGTACTCTGGGACCTGAAAGGGAAAATAGAGAATCGGGACCATAAGATGCGCGTCTTATTGATGGTAGACTACCCCTTTACCCCTTATGCGCGTCCATTTGGTAAATCCGAGTGATATGGCCTTCGGCACCGCCGTTATCACCCCCCGCTGGTTATACGTCCTCGCTGCCGCGACCCCTGAAGAGTTCGGAGACCCCATTATTTGGGACGAAACCCTCGAACACCTGGATCCTTCGAAGATCGAGCCAGGCGATGTCGTCGGCATCGGGGTCCATACCGGTAACGCCTTGCGCGGTTATGAAGTCGGCCGCCTCGCTCGCGAACGCGGAGCGTGGGTCGTCTATGGGGGGATCCACTCTACCCTCTATCCCGAGGAAATCCTGGAACTGGGCTCCGCTCACGTCGCCGTTAAAGGCGATGGCGACCAAATCTGGGCTAAGGCCATTCGCGACTGCGTGAAAGGCTCGCCCGAGCGGATCTACGAAGGCGGCAAAGTTGCCGCCGAGCATTTCATGCCCGCCCGCTGGGACCTGCTCCCGAAAGACGCTTACATGTGGGCGTCCGTGCAGACCGTCCGCGGTTGCCCGAAACACTGCTCCTTCTGTTCCGTTTGGCGCACCGACGGCCAAAAGCCCCGGCAACGGACCTCCGACGTTATCCTGGATGAAATCGTCCAACTGCGTCGCCTCGGCTTCCGCTTCATCGCCCTAGCCGACGACAACTTCTACCCCGTCAGCTTCACCGATATCAAGCTCGCCGAACGCCAAGGCAACGCTGAGAAGGTAGCCAACTACCACGCCATCCGCGAAGAACGTTTCGAGCTCATGGCGCGCCTGGCGGAACTCCCCAGCGACATGAACTTCTTCACCCAGATCACGATGGAGGCCGCCGAGGATATTCCCTTCCTCGCCGCCATGAAGAAGGC
>JBKJLJ010000060.1:0-2586 GCA_046597015.1 Bryobacteraceae bacterium | reverse complement strand
TTCCTGATCCTCCTTGGTATCGCAATGCCACTCAAGTATCTAGCCGGCCAACCCCAAGCGGTAAGAATCGTCGGCTCGCTCCATGGAGCGCTCTTCGTCATCTACGCGGTGATGGTGCTGCTGGCGGCCCACAACCATAATTGGCCCCTAAAAGAAATCGGCCTCGGTCTCGTCGCGGCGTTCCTCCCCTTCGGCCCGTTCTGGTTCGACAAGCGCATGAGGCGCTAGACCCTCCCAGACCGCGCAAACGTGGCGCACCCGGCTGCGCCTGAATGCTGTTTCCGGTGGCGAATTCTGCGCTATTGCGGAACCTCAGGACTGCATCCAACGCGTAGTTAAAGTAGCAAGTTCTTGTGATGGTCCACAAACAACTAACGGTTCAGCGGGCTTCGGTCAAGTTAACCTAACTTCTCAGGGTCCACTACCTCCGGCGCCCAGTATTGCTAATCTGGGGAGATCATAAACACGCATGGAAAGGAGCTACCATCATGACAACCTCGCTTAAGCTGACCAAGATGGGCGAGTCTACGGGAGCCATTCTTCCGAAGGAAATGCTCGCCCGGATGAAGGTGGAAAATGGAGATACGCTTTACGCCATTGAGACGACGGATGGCTATCTCATAACGCCCAATAATCCGGCAATCGAGGACCAGCTTGAGGCGGGCCGCGAGTTCATGAGGGACTACCGGGAAACCTTCAAAGAGCTCGCTAAGTGAGTTCCGAACCTTTCTAGATCAGCAAAGAAGCTTTGCTGGTTCTTCATGAGGAAAGCCTTGCGGAGTTCGGGGGGGCGCGTGGACTGCGCGACGAAGGTTTGCTGGAGTCAGTCCTCGCGCGCCCCCGCAATACCCATGCCTACAATACTGCCGCGACGCTCCCGGAACTGGCGGCATCCTACGGTTACGGCGTAGCCAAGAACCATGCCTTTCTGGATGGCAACAAGCGGGCGGCCTTCCTTTGCATCGGTTTGTTTCTTGCTATCAACGGTTACCGTCTGATTGCGCCGCAGATAGACGCCATCGAAAGCATGCTTTCGGTCGCGTCGGGGACGATGTCCGAAGAAGCTTTGGCACTCTGGATCGCCCAAAAAAGCAAAGAACGATAACAACAAAATCGCGAAAGGGCTGTCCTTCGCCAATTCGCTAATTTGTCGCCCAGTATTGCGGTTCTGGGAAGCTCATAAGCAGCACGTTGCTTAGCCCGATTCAGATTTCACCAGTAACACAAGGTCCATCATGAACGGTTGTCGAGAACTGTCAACCTAAGCCCTTCGACCGCAATCGCTAAAACTGGTAGCATCAAATCTAGTGCGAATATGATGCGGAGGAATTTATGCTCGACATCAGCAAAGACATTCACTCTCTCAGCGACTTCAAACGGAACACCTCTGACTTCCTCGATCAGATGCGCGGCTCCGGGCATCCGCTCATTCTCACCATCAATGGGAAGGCGGAACTCGTCGTTCAGGATGCCGCCGCCTATCAGAAGTTGCTAGACCGCGTTGACGAGCTGGAAGCTTTGGAAGGCATTAAGCGCGGGCTTCCCGATGTCGAGGCTGGCCGGGTTACTTCTCTGAAGCAATTTGAGAAGGACTTCCGAGCACAACGTGGCCTACCATGTCGCTCTAGCTGACGCCGCCAAGGCCGACGCCAACAACATCTACGATTGGGTGACCGAACGAGCGCCGGTCCGTGGGCCGGAGTGGTTCGACGAACTCGTGGATCCACTATATTCGCTTGAGGAACTTCCTTATCGCTGCGCCGTTGCTCGCGAAGCGACAGAATCGAAGCGTGAGATTCGATGTCTGATGATTGGTAAGCGTCGACACGTCTACCGTATTCTTTATGAGATAGACGAACCACGCCGGGCTGTTTGGATTCTTCCTATCCGGCACAGCGCACTTCAAGATCTTGGCCCTGAGGAACTGGGTGCCCCACGCAAAGAGTGACGTTTAAGATTGGAGATGGCGCTTCGACTGCTAGATAACATCGGTCAATGAACCGCTGGCGTTATCGACAAGCAGACGATGCGCCACTTTGACGAATCCTGTTTGACTCCGGTTCATGAATTTACGGGCGAAGAGATTCGGGCGTTGCGGGAACGTGAGGAGGTAAGCCAAACGGTTTTTGCTCCTTACCTGAACGTAACGAAGGATTCTGTCAGCCAGTGGGAACGCGGGCAAAAAGAGCCTGCCGGAGCCCCGCTGAAATTGCTCTCGTTGGTCGAGCGCAGAGGGCTGGCAGCGATTGCCTGAAGTCCAGATCGTCGTCTCGTAGAAATAGGCATGCTTCCGGTGGAGCGGCCGGATTCTGCAATGTTGGGTGGACTGGGCCGGAAGGTAAACGACCGGCTCACGGTTACCATAGGAAATTCAGCCCGCGACCTCTTCGCCTTCTTCGCATGCCCACAAGGAATCATTCCAACGACTTACTCTGGCTCCGCCGCTCCGGCATCGCAGAAGGCATCTCCTTCCTGATCCTCCTTGGTATCGCAATGCCACTCAAGTATCTAGCCGGCCAACCCCAAGCGGTAAGAATCGTCGGCTCGCTCCATGGAGCGCTCTTCGTCATCTACGCGGTGATGGTG
>JBKJLJ010000020.1:0-3873 GCA_046597015.1 Bryobacteraceae bacterium | reverse complement strand
CAGCTTGTCGGATGTGCGCGAGTTCCATTGGACCAGCCGCCAACAAACTTGGCGCACCCTTCCGCCCCGGGCATCCTGATGTACCTTGGCGCAAGATAATTGGTGCGCGCAATATCCTGATTCGTCCCTACGATTTGGTGCAACCGGGCATCCTTAACGAGGTCGTGAAAAGGGATCTTCCGATGCTGCAACTTCAAATCGAAAAGCTGCTCCAGCAACCCTCCATTCCGGTTGACTAGTCCGTTCATCCGATCCTCCGCACCGCAACCACCGTGATGTCATCGTTCTGACCCCACGCCTGAGCCGCCGCCGCGATCTCCCCCGCCGTCTTGCCGCTAATCCCCCGCGTCCGCTCAAACCCAAACAGCTCTCCCGTCTCCGAAGCCGCCTCCACCACGCCATCCGACACCAGCAGAAACGGCTCCACCATCGCCAATCGTACTTCCGCGTACTCCATTCCGGCCGCAATCCCCAGCGGCAGCCCAGCCTCCACCTCCACCTCGCAACCCCCGGCATAGGGTGCCAAGTGGCCCGCATTGGCCACGGTCACCGTGCCATCCGGATCGAACCGTGCGCAGCAGCAGGTGACAAACCCGCCCCGTGCCTGGCCGAGCAACGACCGGTTCAAATGCGCCAACACCTCACCCGGTGCGCGAGAGAATTCATTCCGCAGCGACCCAATCACCGAGGCAACCAACATCGCCGCCTGCAGACCCTTTCCGGCCACGTCGCCCACCACCACAAGCAGCGAGCCGTCCTCTCCCGGCAGGGTCTGGTAGAAATCACCGCCCACCTCGCGCGCCGGCAGGTACACCGCGTCCACGGCAAAAGCGGAGGATGCCGCCTCCGCATTCCCGAGTAACGCCTCCTGAACCCGCCGCGCGGCTTCCAGGTCCCGCGTCACCTCCTGCCGCTGGGCGCGTTCGCGACGCACCCGCGCGTACAGCAGCGTAGCGATCGCCAGCGCGATCAACGCGTCGGACGTCCTGCGCAGGGAGATAAGGAACGGGCCGACGCTGTAGTAGTTGAGACTGTTCCATCCGCTGGAGGTCCCGGTGAAGAGCTGTAGCCAAGGTTTCATGGCGACTGCGAGCACCACGGCTATGCCTCGCCGGTGGCAGCGCCAAATTTCCCAAGCGCAAACCAGAGCGACGGCCAACAGGCCCATGCGGGAGCCTATTATAAGTGGACTCGAGATCCCCGCCGTGCTCGCGGTGAGGGCAATCGGAATGCTCACCCACCGAATCCATCGCCTCCACTCCGGAATCATTTCGGCCAGGAACCAGCCGAGGAAGAGGGACGAGGCGGTACCCGTCAGAAATATCCAGGCCAAGGGAAGCAAGGCGGTTTTGGGCCAATCCCCCAAGGTCATCGGCAGCCACAATGCGGTCTGGGCGCCTAACGCGAGCAGGGCGAGCCCAGCCCAGAGTAACTCAGTGTCCTCTCCTCTCCGGCGCATCGCCAGACACAGGCCTCCGCAGGCGAAAGTCAGCAGCAGTTCCAGCATGCCTGGCAATCCCCGGATATAGGTCCGGGTCACCCGAATCTCGCGCTCCCGCTGCACCGTACCGGTCAAGCCGATCACCGGAAGCTGGTTCGGAAAAGGAGCGACCTCGTACAGCTCCCAGGAGTTTGCCCCCGGCAGGCGCCAGCGCCGGACCGCAATCCGGACCTCGCCGTCCCGGCAGGCCTCTGGCGGAATCCGGAACGCCACGCGCCGGAACGAAAACGCGGTTACCGCCCGATTGTCTTGGATTCCGGGCGGGGGCAATGTTCCAAACTCTCCAATCTTTACTCCTCCAGCGAACACCTCATAGGCGTCGTCGAGCTTCCAGATTCCCAAGGCGAGCGAGATTCCCCGCCACTCCGATGGAATACGGTACGTTACCCGGTACCAGGTAACGGGTGCCCAACCGGACGTCCAAAAGGCCCCCGACCCAGCAGAAAGCGGAGCCGCAACGTTCCAGCCCGAATCGTCAAAATCCGGCGCCGCCCAGCGCGCGTCGTCGCCCTCTTGCGCGCGCCAGCCCCCCAGCTCGACCATCTCATCCTGTGCGAGCAGCGAAGCCGCCGCCAGCAGCGCGACTCCAATCACACGTCTCATGCCAGCCCCGGCCCGGTAATCCAGGAAGCCCGAGCAGCGAACGGCACCGATTTGGCTCGGCCCACCCGGGAGCGCTCGCTGCAACGCCGTCATGTGTCGTCCTTTATTGCACTGCTGCTTTCGCCGCCGCCTCATCAGGGTGCAGAGTCGTATATTTGGCCAGCCCCAGCATCGTAAAAACCTTCACGAAATGCGCGGACAAACCAAAACAAACCACTTTCTGCGGAATTTTGCTCGCCGCCATCAGCAACTGGATCACCAGCGCAATGCCGCTCGAGTTCAGATAGGGAACCTTCGTGAAATCCAACAGGATCTTCGCCGTCCCCGCCCCCAACTCCTTGTACTTACCCAGTACGGCCTCTTCCGAATGGCTCGTAATATCGCCCTCAAAGCGCATCACTGCCAGATCGCCACTCGTTTCCACTTTTGTCTTCGTCGGTGTAACCATACTCATCTTCTTATTTCTCTCCTGGTTCTAAATGAATCACGAGCCGCGCATAACTTCCGGCCGTTTCGTTCACATATTCCACTTCATCCACCAGCGCCTGAATCAGAAACATCCCCATACCGCGCGGATCCTCCTCACCCAGCATCTTCCGGTCTATGTCCGGCACGTGAAACTCCTGCCTCACGCCCGAACCTTGGTCCCGAATCTGCACTTCCAGCGACTCTTCGCCCATAAATAGCGATACCACCACACTCAACTCTTCGTTCAACTGATTGCCGTGCTCAATGGCGTTGATGCACGACTCCGATACGGCCGTCTTCAGATCTTCGATCCGGTCCTCTGAAAATCCCATCAAGCCGGCCACGCTCGCCGCCGTGCTCATGGCGACCTTCTCGAACCCGAGCTTCGTCGGCAACCGTAGTTCTGTAACTAGGGGTCCATTACTCATTGAGTTACTCCCATTTCCGTCCGTGTCAAATACAATGCCGTCATATCATCAGTCTGGCGGGCGCCGCCGGCAAATCGGGCCAGCGCCCGCCAAGTATAATCGAGAAAATCCTCCCGGCTCCGGGGATCGCCCAGCAAGGCCACCAACCCTTCTTCCCCAAACTCTTCCTCACCTTGAAATACCTCCGTCAATCCATCGGTGTAAAGCAATAACTGGCCGCCCGACTCCAGCGTGTGGACCTCGCTCTCATAGCCCATGCCCGGCAACATGCCCAGCGGCGGTCCACTCGCGCCAATCTTCAAGGTCTCCCCCGCTGCCGTCGCCAGCAAGGCGGGATTGTGGCCGGCATTCACAAATTCGATAGTGTGGTTCGCCGGGTCCAGGCAAAGCAGAAGCGCCGTGACATACCGGCGTCTCGCCTCCAGCCCTTCCTGCCAATGCAGCGTGTTCATGCGCGTCGCCATCTCCGCCAGAGGCAATCCCGCGCCGGCCATCGCGCGAAAGGTCGAACGGAAGGTCGCGCCCATCAACGCCGAGGCAAACCCCTTGCCTGCTACGTCCGCCACCACCATCATCCAACGCCCAGCCGATATCGGAATCACATCAATGTAATCGCCTCCTACCTCATAGCAGGTGGTCGATCGGACACTAATCGCATAACCCGCAATGTGCGGCGTTTCCTGGGGCAGCAGGCTCCTTTGAATGTTGCGCGCCGCATCCAGATCCATCTTCACCCGTTCCCACTCGATCATCTTTTCGTGATGCTGAGCGTTCCCGATCGCTAGCGACGACTGCAGCGCCAGGCCTTCCAAAAAGTCCAACTCCTCCAGGGACAGTTCACTCTGCCGATAAACCACCAGATGCCCCACCGTC
>JBKJLJ010000003.1:0-5870 GCA_046597015.1 Bryobacteraceae bacterium | reverse complement strand
ATCTGCAACTGGCCGTGGGTCAGGTAGCGCGGTTGGACTACGTGTTGGCGGTGGGGACGGTGAACGAGGCGATTGAGGTGAACGCTCGGGCGATTCTGCTGGACTCGGAGACGTCTTCGTTGGGTGCCGTGATTGGGAGTAAGCAGGTGACGGAGTTGCCGTTGCTAGGTCGGAATAGTTATGCGCTGGCGATGCTCGTGCCGGGGGTAAGGCCGTCGTCGGGCGTGAATAACCTGGTCATCGATCAGATTTCGACGGTGTCGTATTCGATCAACGGGCAGCGGGCCAACTCGAACGAGTTTCTGTTGGACGGAGCGCCGAATTCGGCGGCGGCGCAGAACCAGCCGGTGATCAATCCAAACCCGGATATGGTGCAGGAATTCAAAGTGGAAACGAACAGTTTCTCGGCCGAGTTTGGGCGGGCGGCAGGGGGCGTGTTCAATGTGGTGACGCGGAGCGGGTCGAATGATCTGCACTTTACGCTGTACGAGTTTTTTCGGAATGAAAAGTTGAACGCCAACGACTGGTTTGCGAACCGGAGCGGGCGGCAGCGGCCTCCGTTTAAGTTCAATCAGTTTGGAGGGACGATCGGGGGGCCGGTGCGGATTCCGAAGCTGTACGATGGGCGGAACAAGACGTTCTTCTTCTTTAACAGTGAGACGGTGCGGTTTGTGCAAGGGATTACGTTTACGGCATCGTTGCCGGATCCACGGCAATTGACGGGGGATTTTTCGAATTTGCGGCAGACAAACGGGGCGGCGGTGACGTTGTTTGATCCGGCGACGACCGTTTCAGTGGGGACGGGGTTTACGCGGACTCCGTTTCCTAACAACATCATTCCGGCCGATAGGATAAACCCGGTGTCGCGAAACCTGGCAAGGCTGATGCCGCCGCCGACAACGCTGGGGGCTAACTACGGGGCGATCAATTACGCGCGGACCGATGGGAACATTGTGAACAAGGATTCGTTCAGTCCCCGGGTGGACCACAATTTTGGGGAGCGGAATCGTTTGTTCTTCCGGTATTCGTATGACGATACGCCGTATCTACGGGCGCCGGTATATGGGCAGGAGCGGAAGAATATTGCGCCGACGGCGGGACCGCAGATATTCACGCGTTGGAACAGCGTGGTGGAAGATACGCACATCTTTTCGCCGACGACGATTGCGACGCTGCGATATTCGGCGACGCGGTTGATCAACTTTCGGCGGCCGTATTCGGATAATTTTGATATCGAATCGTTGGGCTTTCCGGCGAACTTACGGCAAGGGATGGTGGATCCGGTGTCGCTGCCGGCGATCACCATTAATGGCTTGAGCGTGACGGGATCGATTCCGAACATTATCGTGGGCGGGTTGATTGGGGCGACCGATTTGATTCGGTTTGGGAATACGCAGCAGAATCTGCAGGGAGCCGTGACGCGGAATTTTGCTAAGCACACGGTGAAGATGGGTGGGGAGTATCGGGTGATTCAGTTCAACAACTGGCAGACTGGAGATCAGGCGACCAACTTTTCGTTCGGGCCCAATTTTACGCAGGGGCCAAACCCGGCGTCACCGACGGCGAACACGGGGTTGGGGCTCGCGACGTTTTTGCTGGGGATCCCGGCGGGTGGGGTGAACCCGGCGCCGGCCCTGGCGCAGACGAATAAATACATGGCCGGGTATGTGCAGGACGCTTGGAAGGTGACCCCGAAGTTGACCGTGAATTTGGGGATTCGTTATGACTTTGAGACGCCGCGGACCGACCGATTTAACCAGCTGTCCAATTTCGATTTTGCGGCACCTTCGCCGTTGAAAGTGGCCGGCTTGGATTTGAAGGGAGGTTTGACGTTTCCGGGGGTGAATGGGCGGAGCCGGTACAACTCAAAGCCCGATCGGAACAATTTTGCGCCGCGGGTTGGTGTTGCCTGGCGCGCGAATTCGAAGACGGTAATCCGGACGGGTGGCGGGCTGTTTTATGCGGGGTTGACGGGGCTGGGTGGCGGGTCGGGTCCGTTTGGAATCAGCGGCTACCAGGTACCCACGACGATCGTTTCGAGTTTGGATGGGGTGACGCCAATTGTGTCGTTGAGCAACCCGTTTCCGAATGGGTTTAACAAGCCAACGGGAAGTTCGGCGGGGCTTGCGACGCAACTGGGGCAGGGGGTGCAGTTCTTTGACTATGGGAACTATACGCCGTACAGCGGCCAGTGGAATTTGGGGATTCAGCGGGAATTGCCAGGGAGTGTCCTGTTCGAAGTGGGCTACGCCGGTAGCCGGGGGGTGGGGCTGTTTGAGAATCGACAGTGGAACCAACTGGACCCAAGTCAACTGAGTCAGGGGGATGGGCTTCGGCAGCAGGTGACGAATCCGTTCTTCGGGCAGATTGCGGTGGGCACGCTGGCAAGCCGGACGGTGGCGCGGGCGCAATTATTGCGGCCGTTGCCGCAGTTTGACGCGGTGTCTTCGCAGAATGCGAGTTGGGCGACGTCGAGCTATCACGCGCTGGAGATGAAGGCGGAGAAGCGGTTTGCGAGCGGGATGAACCTGATGGCTTCCTATACGTATTCGAAGACGATGGATTATGGGTTTGGCGCGTTTGCCGGCGAAACGCTGGGCGCGGGAGGGATTCAGAACTGGTACAACCTAGCCGCGGATTGGAGTTCTTCGAGTATCGACCAGACGCATCGGTATATTATGAACGCGGTTTATGAGTTGCCGTTTTTCAAGAAGCAGGCGGGTTTTTTACCGAAGGTGCTAGGAGGGTGGCAGATGGGCGGGATTTGGATGGGATTTTCGGGCGGTCCGTTGGGGATTGGTTCGAACGTGAATAATACGTTTTCGCAGGGGGGCGGGCAGCGTCCGAATTGGAACGGGACATCGCCGTGTGTATCGAATCCGACGGCGGATCGTTGGCTGGATTCTTCGGTGTTTACGAATCCCCCGGCGTATACGTTTGGGAACTTGGGGCGGACGTTGAATGGCTGCCGGAGCGATGTGACTTCACAGATCGATATGACGCTGACGAAGAACACACGGATTAAGGAAAAGCTGAACGTGCAGTTCCGGACGGAGATGTTCAACATCACGAATACGGTTCGGTTTTCGCCGCCGAATCAGACGTTCGGGAATCCGCAGTTTGGACAGATTGCGGCGCAGAATAATCAGCCGCGGGTGATTCAGTTCGGGCTGAAACTTATTTTTTAGCCGGGAGGGGTTTCCAGGTGTTCGCGGGCAGGAACGGGACGGCGGGGCCGATGGCTTTGCCGTCCTGCTGCATTTGGAGGGTGTTGATTTGGTCGGGGAAGGAGGCGGAGAGGGACTGGAAGCGGGCGCGGCGAGGCGGGTCGGAGGCGGGGCCTTCGAGGAAGAGAGTCGCGAAATGGATCGAGACTTCCATGCCGATGCAGCGGAAGCGGACGTCGTCAAATGCGACGGTTTGGAGGACGTAGGCGCAGGCGAGGCGTTCGGCTTGGGGGTCGCGGTCGAGTTCGAGGCCGCGGCCCTGCTGCTGACGGAGCAGGGCTTCGAGATCATCGGCATGGAGACGAACGGTTAGTTCCAGGGCTCGGTTGCGGGAGTTCCAGTTGGCGTCGAGGTGGCCGAAGTGGAACTGATGAGCACCGAGGAGGAACGTGCTAATTATTGCCGAGGCTCCTCCTACCGGCAATAATTAGCACGTTCCTCCTCGGCGCTCATCAGTTCCACTTCGGCCACCTCGACGCCAACTGGAACTGATGAGCACCGAGGAGGAACGTGCTAATTATTGCCGGTAGGAGGAGCCTCGGCATTGGTCATTCCTTCGTTCATGGGGTTGCGTTTGCCGTCGCGTTCTTCCTTGAAGAGTTGGAACTTGCTTTTGACGGGCTTGCGCGGCCAGTGGTTGTTGCTCAAGTCGGCATCGGCGGTTTCGCGGTGGGGATCGAGTTCAATGGACTTGATCTCTTTGCGGGTGGGGATGAGCTTGGTGACCGAAGTGCTGAGGCGACGCCAGATTTCCGAGGGGATGCGCATTTCTTCTTTCGTGCCGTCGGTGAACTCGATGGCCAGAATGACCGGCATGATGACGCCACCGACGTTTTTGATTTCGAGGGCGTAGAAGTTCATGGTGGGGTCGAGGAGTTTGCGTTCGTCCTCTTCGAGACCTTTGACATAGGTTTCGAACGCCTTCTTTTCCGAAGGAAGCGGGGCGAACTCGTCCCACTTGTTGTAGAAATCGAGGAGTTCGGGGAAGTCGTCGGTGCGCTTGTGGAGGGCCTTGTTGCGTTGGGCGGAGAGGGTGATGGGCTCTTCATCCTTGGCCTTTTTGGAGAGCGGCTTTTCGATTTCGGGGTTGCGGGTATCGATCGTGAACTGGGTTAGTTTTTCGAGCGAGATGTCGACGGTTTCATTGGTATAGAACCAGCCGCGCCAGAACCAATCGAGGTCGGTGCCGGAGGCGTCTTCCATGGTACGGAAGAAGTCGGCGGGCATGGGGCGCTTGAACATCCAGCGCTGGGAGTATTGTTTGAAGGCGAAATCGAAGAGTTCGCGGCCGAGGATGGTTTCGCGGAGGATATTGAGAGCGGTGGCCGGTTTGCCGTAGGCGTTAGGTCCGAGGGAGATGACGCTTTCCGAGTTGGTCATGATGGGATCGTGATCGGGGCTGGTCATGTATTCGACGATTTTGGAGGGTTCGCCGCGGCGGGAGGGGTAGTCGGGCTCCCATTCCTGCTCGGCGAGGTATTGAAGGAAAGAGTTGAGGCCTTCGTCGAGCCAGGTCCATTGGCGTTCGTCGGAGTTGACGACCATGGGGAAGTAGTTGTGGCCGACTTCATGGATGACGACGCCGATGAGGGCGTATTTGGTGCGCTGGGAGTAAGTTCCGTCTTCGAGCGGGCGGGGGCCGTTGAAGCAGATCATGGGGTATTCCATGCCGCCGACGGGTCCATTGACGGAGATGGCGATGGGGTAGGGGTATTGGAAGGTGTAGCGGGAGTAGACGTCGAGGGTGTGGATGATGGCTTGGGTGGAGTAGCGCTCCCAGAGGGGGTTGCCTTCCTTGGGGTAGTAGCTCATAGCCATGACGGGGTTCGAGCCGACGGTGTGGCCCTGCGCGTCCCAGATGAACTTGCGGGAGGAGGCGAAGGCGAAGTCGCGAACGTTTTTGGCGTGGAAGATCCAGGTTTTTTTGCCGGTGGGTTTGCCTTTTTCAGCAAGAGCGGCTTCGGCGGGGGTGACGATCAAGACGGGTTTCTGGGCGGTTTTGGCTTGGGCGAGGCGCTGGATTTGGGCGGGGGAGAGGACGTCCTCCGGATTTTGGAGGACGCCGGTGGAGGCGACGATGTGGTCGTTAGGGACGGTAATCTTGACTTGGTAGTCGCCAAATTCGAGGGTGAACTCGCCGGTGCCGAGGAATTGTTTGTGCTGCCAGCCGGTGACGTCGTTGTAGGCGGCCATGCGGGGGAACCATTGGGCGATTTCGTAGATCCAGTTGCCATCTTTTTTGAAGAACTCGGCACCAGTGCGGCCGGAGGTGCGTTTGGAGTTATTGATGGGGTAGTCCCAGGCGATGGAAAAACGGAAGGTTTGGCCGGGGGGAAGGGGGGCGGGAAGGTCGACGCGCATCATGGTGCGGTTGATGACTTTGGGGAGTTCGCGGCCGGCCGAGTCTTTGACGCTACCGATGCGATAGCCTCCGTCGAAGGGATCGTCCATGAGGCGGCGGGCGAGGGGGAGGGGGAATTTCTTAAAGTCGGGAGCGGTTTCGGTGAGTTCGGTGTCGGAGTGTTTTTGCCAGATGTTCTGGTCGAGTTGGACCCAGAGGTAGGCGAGGGAGTCGGGGGACAGGTTGTGATAGTCGATGGTGGCCGAGGCGGTGATGTGTTGGTTGACGTCGTCGAGTTCGAC
>JBKJLJ010001009.1:0-3345 GCA_046597015.1 Bryobacteraceae bacterium | reverse complement strand
GCTCCAGTGAGCCAACCGAAGAGAACAGCTTGATAGACGACCCGCATAGCCGAAATGCTATCAAATTTGGAGGGGGAAGGCACCCTCTGCTGGCATTTGTTGTGGCATTTGGGGCAGTTCGGGGCCTCCGGCTCCGGCGGGGAAGGTCAACGGGGCCGGGGTACCGACTTTTGGGGCTACCGGGGCGGTTGGCACTTGGCTTTGATTGTCGACCGGCATGGCACTTGGCTCAATGGAATCAGCAGGTTGCAGGTTCACAGATTCTTCGGTCATTTGTTCCAGCGGCGAGGGCGCCTGGGACGGTCCGATGATCCGGGCGTTCTGCGTGAGCGGGGATTTTGGCCTGGGGTCCAGCTTTCGGAGCATGGCGTACTCGCGATAACTGGCATTCAGAGAGCGCTGCAAGGCTGCTTCTTCCCGCCGGAACTCCTTGAGCATTTTGCTTTCCGAGGCGATTTGGAAGCTGTTCAGGCAATCGAGGTCTAATAGCCGGGTTTCTGAAACGCCGGGGTGGTCCAATTGGCTGGCCTTGAGCATACATTCTTCGTTGAAGGTGCGTTCATGGAGAGTCAGGCGCATGAGGCGCCACTGGGTATCGGCGATGCGTTGGCAGACGCCGATTTCGACCTGATCGCGAGGCTGCAGTTTGTCTGAATAGTCGGCGAGGCAGGCTTTGTACGCCTCGGGGCCTTCCCAGGGGAGCAGGACGAGACTTTCGAGGGCCGACATATCGATGACGTTTGCGCGGGCACCGTGACGGAGGGCATTGAGCCGAACCTTCATTTTCCCGGGGCCGGTTTTTGGGCCAGTGCTTTTTTGGGCATTTTGACGGTTGATTTCGGCGCGACGGGCCTTTTTCTGTTCGTCGGTCAATTCTTCTGCCATGGTGAAATCTCCTTGTAGAAAGCAAAACGCCCCGCCTGTTGCCAGGTCGGGGCGTGGTTACTAATTCTGCTTTAATTATACCATATAGCTTCCTAATTTCTGGTTGGAAAGGGCGGGGTAAAGTGAGGTTAAGTGTCTTATAATGTGTTATCAAACTTTATTTTCATTGCTTGTTAACGACTTTTGTGGGAGGGATAAAAATTGGTTTTTTGTCCTTTGTTCCGGGAGAAGTCGGCAAATTTCGGCGTTCAGCGGAGTGGCCGGTGTCGTGCGACCCGCTCTTTTGAGGAACCGCGGGCAACGGAGACCGGAGCGTGCAAGTTTCTGATCAATTCGTGGACCGCTCCGGTCCCTGCCCGCTTCGGAGTTGTCGTGTTCTCGGTTATGAACTACTATGTGACGCCGCTTTCCCCTTTTGGTCACATGATCCGGAGAAGCGCCGCTCGCTTGGCTGGCGGGCTGTTAATATCGTGCCGCGAGAACGACACACGCCAGCTCAGCCGGGGCAACTGCGGGAGTTGAGCGATCCGCGGGCAGCCATCGCCGCCACGCGCGACATCGTACGCGGCTCCCGTACAGCGCCGGATAGTGCTAGATTTAGACACATGGGCACTTCGGCTCTGAACGGCCTTCTCGATCCCTTCGCTTCTTCGCTAGACCACTCGGCGCTGCGACAGATTCTGGACTTCCGAATCTCCTCCGAAGTGCAAGCTCGAGTTGACGACTTGGCTGAGCGCGCGAACTTGGGGGAGCTCACGCCCGAGGAAGACGCGGAGTATGAAGCCTTAATCGACGCCGCCGATCTGATCTCGATCTTGAAGTTGAAAGCAAAGCGTCTTCTGGCGGCGTGAAGTCCGAATCTCTCCGCGAGCGCGTCCGTTTTCGCGCTCAGAATCGCTGTGAATACTGCCGGCTTCATCAGGAGTACTGCGAGTTTTCGCACCATTTAGAGCATATCGTGGCCCGCCAGCACCTCGCCGCCAACGACCTCGAGAACCTAGCTTTGGCTTGCCACTACTGCAACCGCAAAAAAGGCCCGAACCTGGCTGGAATCGACCCGGTGACGAATCAGGTCGTGCTACTTTTCCATCCGCGCCGTGAGCATTGGCATGACCATTTCCGATGGAACGGGCCAATCGTCCATGGTCTTACCCCCGTCGGGCGGGCAACTGTGAACGTGCTTGCGCTGAACGATGGGAGGCGGATGAAATTGCGTTTGCAACTCCTGGATAGGGGCCTCCTTGATTAGCTGATCCCCGCCTAACCCGATTTTCGGGGCCATCGGGGCGGTTGGCACTTGGCTTTGATTGTCGACTGGCATGGCACTTTGCTCAATATAATCAGTAGGTTGCAGGTCAACAGATTCTTCGCTCATGTGCTCGAGCGGGGAAGGCGCCTGGGACGGCCCGATGATTCGCGCAATCTGGGTGAGCGGTGATTTTGGCCTGCGGTCCAGTTTTCGGAGCATGGCGTATTCTCTGTAACTGGCATTCAGGGAGCGCTGCAAGTCTGCTTCTTCGCGGGGGCAAAAGACCAGCTAGTCCGCTCCCCGGCGAGGTACCACCGCACTCCGCCGCCTGCCCGACCGCTGTGTATACTGGGCTCATGCTCGAAACGGCCCACGTCTTCATCGAGGCTTGGAAAACCATGGTAGGGCGGCTTCCCGCAGCCTCCCTTCAGCACTCCGATGGAGTTGCCACTTGCTACGGCCATGTGCCCCTCCTGTTCTTCAACCTCTGGATCGCTGACCGTCCAGTCTCCACGCCGGAGGAGTTGGGCGCCATTCTGCAGACCGCCGCCGGACGCGCCAGTGCACATCCCACGGGAGGGGTGCTGCGAGAGGACTGGTTACCCGCCGGATGGGAAGAGGTCCTTAAGGAGTCCGGCCTCGCCCCAATGATGAAATTGACCGGCATGGAAACCGACCAGCTCCTGGCGCCACGCCGCCCGCTGGCCGATCTCGAAATAAAGCGGGTCGCGGATGACGCAACCGCTCGCGATCTGGCCACGCTGAATGCCCATGCGTACGGCATGCCAACTGAACTCTTCGAGTGCATTGCAAATATGCGTCTGTGGCATGCCGACAGCTACGGCTTCGTCGGCTACGCCGAGGGCCAACCGGTGTCCACGGCCTCGGTCTTCCCCGTCGAAGGAACGGTGTATGTCGCGCTGGTCGCCACGTCGCCGAACTCACAAGGTAAGGGTTACGCCGAGACCGTCATGCGCCATGCCGTCACCCAAGGTCAACGGGCGATGGGCATTACCCGCACCACACTCCACGCCAGCGACATGGGCCAGCCAGTATACCGCGCGATGGGCTACACACCCGGTCCGCAACTCATTGTAGTCGGGCCACCCCACAGCACGTAAGGGTGGAACGTAGTCGGTCAACAGCATCTCCGAACGGCTTCATTCCTTTCTCTAAGACCGTCTTCGGAAACTTGCCATTGCCGCACAAGA
>JBKJLJ010000957.1:0-3313 GCA_046597015.1 Bryobacteraceae bacterium | reverse complement strand
CGCATCCAGCCTGAACTACGACGGTCGCTTCCCCTTCAACGGTGCCCGCAACGTATTCAATTTCAGCGACACCATCTCCAAGAACTGGGGACCCCACGTCATCAAGGCCGGCATCTTCGTCGAACGCCTCCGCCAACGCGATGGCCCCTGGGCCACCAACTTCACTGGCCTTTTCGATTTCGGCGTCAACGTCAACAACCCCTTCAATACCGGCCACGCGTATGGCAACGCCGCGCAGGGCGTCTTCAATAGCTACACCGAAGCCACCGCCCATCCCGTCTCCCGCATCTACTCCCGCGGCGTCGATTGGTTCGTCCAGGATACGTGGAAAGTCACCCGTAAACTCACCCTCGACTTCGGCGTCCGCTTCAACTGGTTCGAACCGTTTTGGAACTTCAACAACCAACTGGCGGGCTTCTCGCCGGCTCTCTACGATCCGAAGCAGCGCGTGCAACTGATCCGCCCCGGCATCGTGAACGGCGTTCGCCAAGGCGTCCATCCCGTCACCGGAGCCACCTACTCCCCCGCCCTGATCGGCTTCATAGCTCCCGGCACCGGCAACCCCACCAACGGTATGGCGATCACTTCGAAAGACCCGAACTACCCCCGCGCCCTGGTCAGCCCTCCCCCCATCGTCCCGGCCCCTCGCCTTGGGTTCGCATACGACCCGTTCGGCGACGGCAAAACCGCCATCCGCGGCGGCTTCGGCATGTTCACGAATCGAATTCTCGGCGTCAACTCGGCCGCCATCTTCTCTTACCCGCTCGTCGAAACCCCCGTCGTTCAGTTCGGCACTATGTCCACCTTCCGCTCCGCCCAGGGCTTCACGTCCCCGCCCTCGGTCACCGGTTGGGAGCGCAACATGAAAGCCTCTCGGGTCATGAACATGAGCCTCACCGTCCAACGCAATATCGGCTACAGCACGGTGGTTGACATCGGCTATGTCGGCTCCCTCGGCCGCAATCTCGCCTGGCAACGCAGCCTCCAGGACGTCCCGCTCGGCGCTCGCTTCGACCCCGCCAACGCAGACCCTACCAACCCTCGCGTTCCCCTCCCCGACGCCTTCCTCCGCCCCGGCATTGGCTACAACGGCATCGGATTCAATGAAAACGCCGGTACTTCAAACTACCACTCTCTGCAAGCCAGCGGCCTGCGCCGCTTCAGCAAAACCCTCGAATTCGGCGTCTCTTATACCTGGTCAAAGGCCCTCGACTACAACGACGGCGAGTTCGGAGGAGTCACGACCGCCGCCCCGTTCCGCGCCTGGAACTATGGCCTCGCGGGCTTCGACCGGACCCAAGTCCTGAAGTTCAACTGGCTCTGGGACCTCCCCAAACAAAAATGGAGCTTCTCCCCTCTCCGCGTCGCTCTCAACGACTGGCAAGTCTCCGGCATCTTCACGCTACAGAGCGGTGCCCCCCTCGGTGTCGGGTACTCGCAACTCGTCCCCGTAGACCTCAGTGGAACGCCCAGCGTCGCCCCGCGCATCCTGGTCGTCAGCGATCCCATTCTGCCCGCCGGCGAAAGAACCTTCGCCCGCAATTTCCGCACCGAAGCTTTCCGCCTGCCTTCCTTAGGGACGCTGGGAACGCTGTCGAAGACGCTCCTGCGCGGACCCGGCGTCAACAACTGGGATGTCGCGATCTTCAAAAACTTCCCCATTGGAGAGCGCTTCAAGTTCCAGTTCCGCAGCGAACTCTACAACGCTTTAAACCACACCCAGTTCAGCGCGTTCGACTCCACCGCCCGCTTCGACGCCAGCGGGGCCCAGGTCAATGGCCAGTTCGGCCAATTCACCGCCGCCCGCGAGGCGCGCCTAGTGCAGATGTCAATCCGCGTGCAGTTCTAAGCGCGGCCGGAAAAGCTGCGGTTCTCGGTCGAAACCTTCACCTTCTCGCCTTCTTTGATAAACAGGGGGACGCGAATCTCCATCCCGGTTTCGAGCTTGGCCAATTTGGTCACGCTCCCACTCGAAGTGTCGCCCCGCACGCCGGGCTCGGAGTAAGTCACTTCGAGCTCGACAAACTGCGGCAACTCCAACCCGATCGGATTCCCATTGAACTTGTGCAATTCGATGATCGTTCCACCGATCAGAAAGTCCAGCGCGGTACCCACCATCTCTTCGGTCAGGGTGAGCGTTTCAAACGTCTCCTGGTCCATGAAATGCGACCCGTCGCCATCGGAATATAGGTACGATGCCGGAATCCGCTGCAGGTCCGGCTCTTTGAACTTGTCACCGGCTTTGAACGTTTTTTCAAAGACGGCGCTCGTCAACAGGTTCCGCATCTTCAACCGCACCAGCGTCTGGCCGCCGCGGGCGGTGGGTGTGCTCACCTCGGCTTCCAGACAAGAAAACGGGGTGTTCTCAAACTCGAACAGCGCTCTGCGCTTGACGGTAATTGCATCAATCAGTACGGCCATGAACTCCTCAAAAAACCATTTTTCAGTATACGGGAACCCGGCCGGCGGGGTCTTCAACGGGCCACGTCGCCTTCTGCCGATCCACCGTACTCGCCGCCGTGTTCCGGTAGTAGCGATAAGTCGGCTCGTACAATCGCATCACTCGGAACTGGGTCTCCGCCCGCCGCACGAAGTCATAATCATGCCAGCAAACGGAACGGTCTTCCTCGAAGCGAACCGTGTCAAAAACTCGACGGCGGACGAACAAGGTGCCCTGCGTCACACAGTCGTGGATGGAAAGAAAGCCGAAGCCGGCTTCCACGTCCGGTGCCAGCAAGTCGTCGGGAGAATCGGCCACCACCTCCAAACCACCCCAAAAAATATCCACTTCGGGATGTTCGGCCATCGCCGCCAAATGAGAACTCAAATGGTGCGGCAGGTACTCATCGTCGGCATCCAAGAACGCCACAAAGTCACCTGACGCCAGATCCAGCCCCGTGTTGTGGGCCGCCCCCGTCCCGCGGTTCTTCGTGCGAACGCAAATCACGCGCGGATCCCGGGCCAATTCAGCCATCACCTGCGGAGTAGAATCCGTACTGCCATCGTCCACTAAAATCTGTTCCCATTCGCCCGTCTGCCGCAGCACGGATTCATGCGCGCGCCGCAGGGTCCCGGACATATTGAAAACGGGCGTGATAATCGAAACCAACATAATGAATCTCGTTCCAGTTTAGCCGAGTCGAACCGTATGCCCGCAAACCCGTATAATCACTAACGACCCCCAAGGAGATCGAAATGGCATTCAATCGGCGGCATTTTTTCTACGGCACGCTCTTAACCGGCGCAGTACCCACCGGGGGCTTCGGCAGCACCCCTTCTCTCAAATCGATGGGCTACAAGTCCCCGAACGAAA
>JBKJLJ010000891.1:0-4028 GCA_046597015.1 Bryobacteraceae bacterium | reverse complement strand
TGGGGGATGCTTGACTCGTTGCATCTCCCGGTATGCCTATCTATACGGAACCGCGTAAGAAACGTTCCGTGAGGATCACCGATTGTTCAAATATTTGGGGCGAAGTGCCGAAATCGAGTTGCCAAACGATGTCGGGGTCGGCGCGGAACCAAGTGAGTTGGCGCTTGGCATAGTGCCGGGTTTTGAGTTGGAGGTCGGCGACGGCCTCGGCTTCAGTGGCGCGGCCGGCGAGGTAATCGAGGCTTTGCTTATAGCCGAGGGCGGCAAACGGTTTAGCGGTGGGGGGATAGAGGGTTAGGAGATGGCGCGCTTCGTCGGGTAGGCCCGATTGCCACATGAGGGCGGAGCGGTCGTTTAACTTGCTATATAGCGCTTCGCGGGGCGGGGCGAGGCCGAGTTGGAGGACGCGATAGCCCGAGAGAGGCTCCGAGGCCTGGGCGAAGAGTTCATGGGAGGGGCGGCGGGTAAGGATGCGAATTTCGAGGGCGCGGAGGACACGGTTGCGATGGTTAGGGTGGATCCGGAGCGCGGCTTCGGGGTCTAGGCGGGCGAGGAGGCGGGGGAGGTTCGCGCGTTGTTCGAGGCGGGCGCGAAGGGCTGGCTCCGTAGCTGGGCCGGGAGAGAGGCCGCGGAGGAGCGCGCGGAGATAGAAGCCGGTACCACCACAGAGAATGGGGAGACGACCGCGAGCGGTGATCTCCGGAAGGAGGGCCTTGACGTGGCGGGCGAAGTCGGCGGCGGTAAAGGATTCTTCCGCGCTACAGATGTCGAAGAGATGATGGGGAAGAGAGGGGCGGTCGGCGAGGGGGAGTTTGGCGGTACCGATATCGAAGCCGCGGTAGACCTGAAGGGAGTCGCAGTTGATGATTTCGCCATCGAAGTGGCGGGCCAGGGCGACGGCGAGGGCGCTTTTGCCGGAACCGGTGGGTCCGACGACGGTGAGGAGGGGGGGGAGCAAGATTCCAGTTTAAGTTCGAAACCATGGGCGTGGCGGAGGAATCAAACACCGCAGGTATATACTAAGAGGCAGAAAGTAGGCAGGATGCGTCTTTTTCGTAGTTTCACATTAACCCTGGCCGGGCTAACGGTCGCCGCAACATCATTTGGGCAGGGTGCGCCTGGGGCGAAACCCAAACGACCAGACAACCGATCTGCGTCCTACTACAACTACGCAATGGGGCATTTGTATGCCGACCTGGCGCAAACGTACGGGAACCGCGCGGAGTACCTAAACAAAGCGATCGAGTTTTTCAAGACTGCTTTAAAGGAAGATCCTTCGGCGACGTTCCTGGCCGAGGAGATGTCGGATCTGTACATCCAGGCGGGGCGGTTGCGGGAAGCGGTGACCGAAGCCGAGGCGATCATTAAGGCGAATCCGAGCGATTTGACGTCGCGACGGATTTTGGGCCGGATTTTTTCCCGGTTAGTGGGTGATCCGCAAACGCGCGGGTTGAACGAAGAGATGTTGAAGCGGGCAACGGAGCAGTACGTCAAGATTACGGAGTTGGACCCGGCGGACGCCGATAGCTGGATGATGCTGGGGCGGTTGCATAAAATCGCGCAGAACTCGGTGGACTCGAAGCAAGCGTACGAGAAGGCGTTGGCGCTGGACCCGGAGAACGTGGACGCGCTGAGCGGCTTGGCGCTGGTGCTGGCTGATGTGGGGGATACGGCGCGGGCGGCGGAGATCCTGAAGAAGGTAGCCGAGAAGAGCCCGAACCTGCGGACTCTGACGGCTTTGGCGCAGGCTTACGAGCAGATGCGCGATTTCGGGATGGCGAGCGAGACGCTGCGGAAGGCGCTCGAGTTGCAGCCGGAAAACCTGGACATCAAAAGAGATTTCGCGAATTCGCTGGTGATGGCGGAGAAGGCCGACGAGGCGCTGAAAGTTTACGAGCAACTGGTGAAGGAGGACGCTAAGGATGGCTTAAGTCTCCTGCGGCTGTCGCAGATTTACCGGCAGAAAGGGCAGTTCGACAAGGCTTGGGAAGCGAGCAATCAAGCTAAGACGATTGACCCAAAGAACCTGGAGGTTCGCTACAACGAAGTGAACCTGTATGAATCGCAGGGGAAGCTGAAGGAAGCGATTGCGGGGCTGAAGGACGTGCTGGCGGAGTCGGCACGGGGAGCGAGCGCGGCGGAGAAGAACAACCGGGCGATGCTGGTGGAGCGTTTGGGGTTGCTGTACCGGAACAATGAACAGCCGGTGGAAGCGGTGGCGCAGTTCAAAGAGATGGCGGACCTGGACAAGGAGTTGGGACCGCGGAGCGCGGCGCAGGTGATCGATACCTGGCGGCAAGCGCGGGATTATAAGAAGTCCGTCGAGGCAGCCGATGAGGCGCTGAAGAGCTACCCGAACGACCGGATGATCCGGCTGGTACGGGCGACTTCGCTGTCTGAAGTGGGACGCGGGGCGGAAGCGGTGGCGGAACTGAAGAAGATGTTGGACGGGAAGGCGGATCGCGAGACGCATCTGCAACTGGCGCAGCTTTACGATCGGCAGAAGAATTTTGGCGAGATGGCCAAGAGCTTGGACGCGGCCGAAGCGTTGGCGAAGTCAGCCGAGGACAAAGAGACCATTTGGTTCAGCCGGGGCGCGATGCTCGAGAAGCAGAAGAAGTTCGACGAGGCCGAGCGGGAGTTCCGCAAAGTATTGGAAGCAAGCCCGAACAACCCGGGTGCTTTGAACTATTTGGGTTATATGTTGGCGGATCGAAATGTGCGGGTGGCGGAAGGCGAGAAAATGATCGCTAAGGCGCTGGAGCAGGATCCGAACAACGGGGCGTACCTGGATAGCTTGGGCTGGGCGCAGTATCGGTTGGGCAAATACGACGAGGCTTTGGTGTCGTTGCAGAAGTCCGCTGAGCGCGTGGGGAAAGACTCCACCATTTTTGATCACTTGGGCGATGTATATTTCAAAGTGAACAAACTGAAGGAGGCCATTTCGGCGTGGCAGAAATCGATTCAGGAATGGGAAGCGAGCGCACCGAGCGAACGGGAAAACGTGGATATCACGAAGGTGCAGAAGAAGCTCGACAGCGCGAAGGCCAAAGTCGCGCGAGAAGGTGGGGCCAAGTAGTTTGGGTAGCCTGGACGGTCCTGCCTTTAATGGGGCAGGACTGGCCGCAGTGGGGCGGGGATGCCGGGGGGCGGAAGTATTCGGCGTTGAAGCAGGTGAACCGGGGGAACGTCGGGAAGCTGAAGTTAGCTTGGACATATCGAACCGGCGAGATTAGCGACGGGACGGAGTTCGCGTCGAAGAGTGCATTTGAAACGACCCCGTTGCATATCGACGGGGTTTTGTATTTGACGACGCCGTTCAATCGGCTAGTGGCTTTGGATGCGGAGACGGGACGGGAGCTTTGGGCGTTCGACCCGAAGATCGATAAGACGCGACCGATCAACCTGTTCATTAGCCGGGGGGCTTCGTACTGGACGGACGGAAAGGCACGGCGGATTTTGTACGGGACGCAGGGGGGGCGGCTGTATTCGGTGGACGCGCGGACGGGGAAGCTGGACGGTGGGTTCGGGGAGGGCGGGTCGATCGATTTGCGGAAAGGCGTGGCGGACAAGTATCCGGACAAGGGGTACGGGATGACGTCGCCACCGGCGATCTACCGGGATGTGGTGATTTGTGGGGCGTGGACGGCGGACGGCGAACCGCAGGGGCCGGCGGGGGACATTCGAGGTTTTGACGTGAAGAGCGGGCGGCTGTTGTGGACGTTTCACACGGTGCCGCGGAAGGGGGAGTTCGGGTATGAGACTTGGCCCCCAGGGGCAGGCGTGGAGCGGGCGGCGGCGAACGCGTGGAGCGTGATGAGCGTGGATGTGGAGCGGGGGTTGGTGTTTGTTCCGTTGACTTCGCCGGCCTATGACATGTACGGCGCGGACCGGAAGGGGGACGGGTTGTTTGGCGATTCGCTGGTCGCTTTGAACGCGGCGACAGGGGAACGGGTGTGGCATTTCCAGACCGTTCACCACAACATTTGGGACTACGATTTGCCGGCGCAGCCGAACCTGGTGACGGT